>JAYSVL010000410.1:0-14529 GCA_043718595.1 Gemmatimonadaceae bacterium | reverse complement strand
CCGCAAACTGTTCGGGCGGCATGACATATCCGCCCTCCGGCAGCTCCGTCAGCAGTAGCACCGGCATGGTACGCGCCGGATCGCACAAGACGAATCGCACGAACGCGTCCAGCGTACCGGCTTCGAGCTGCGTGGGAATGCGCTGCAGCGGGCCGTCGTTGGACACCAGCGTAAATTGCGCATCGAGTTCATGCAGCAATCGCGGGGCGCGCACTGGCGGCGCGGCGCCGGTCGTCGCACCACCGTCCGTGCCAACGCGAATGTTCAACTGTCGCTGGACTGAGCCGCTCGACGACGTGGTGGACACGTAGGTGACGTGGGTTGACCACTGCAGGGCGCGATCCAGCGGATCTGGCGCGTGTACGACGATGTCCGCCAAGGCCGCCGCGTCGGTGCGATAGGGCGCCCAGCGCAAGATCCGCCCGCCATCGAGCGTATGATTCGTCGGCGAGTCCCACGAAAGCTCTTGTCCATGGTCGAGGCCGAGCCAGACCACGCACGCTTCGAGAAACTCGGCGTCGGAATCGGCGGCATCGTGCCGCGGGACGAGATTGAATTGTAAAGCGAGTCTTTGTTGCACGGGTATGTTGATTGGCATTTGGCCCCTGAGCTTCCTTCACGGACGGCAGGGAGTGAAACTAACGCGATATGCGAATCCTACTCCAGCGAGTGAGTCGGGCCGAGGTGCGAATTCGACCGACCAACCCGGACGAAGTCGATCGCGTGTCCGGTCGCATTAGTCTGGGATATGTTGCACTCGTCGGCTTCACTCATTCCGATACGATCGCGGAAGTGCGGTGGATGGTCGACAAGGTGTTGGGGCTACGGCTTTTTCCGGATGACAAAGATCGGCTCAATACCGACCTGGCGCAATGTGGCGGCGCCATACTCGTTGTGTCACAGTTCACATTGTACGCCGACGCACGGAAGGGCAAGCGTCCGGGCTTCCAGCAGGCAGCATCGCCAGTCGTCGCCATCCCGCTGTACGAGGCGTTCCTGCGCCTGCTGCGTGACAGTGGCACGGACGTGCAGGCTGGAGAGTTCGCTGCCATGATGGACGTTGAACTTGTAAATGATGGACCCGTAACAATTTGGCTCGAACGCGACCCGCCGGGCAGCGATGCCCGATAATACACAGATGCGCGCCACGTGCCGCCTCCGTAGCGTGACCGATGTCACAGTGGACCACCCCAAGGTTGCTCTTCCCAAGCGCCGGAAGGCGGCGCGCCGAGCGAGTATGTTGTCGCCATGACATCTCTCGGCACGCGCTTCCCACAGGTCGTACTCGCATCGCAGTCGCCGCGACGGCGCGAACTGCTCTCGCTGATTGGTGTTCCGCATGACGTGTTCCCCGCGGACGTCGACGAAAGCGTGCTCAATGGCGAGGCACCAGCGCCGCACTGCGAACGTCTCGCCCGCGCGAAGGCCGACGTCATAGCGATAAATCATCCGCACGCTGTGGTGATTGGCTCCGATACCATCGTTGTTGTGGATGGCGACATACTCGGCAAGCCGCGTGACGACGCGGACGCCGTCGCAATGCTGCAACGTCTTCGTGGTCGCACGCATACCGTCTTCACGTCGATCGCCGTTCGGTACAAAGGCACCACGCTGTCGGGTGTCGAGCAAGTCGCGGTCACGTTTCGCGCACTGCACGACGCGCGCATTGCCGCGTATGTCGCCACCGGTGAGCCTCGCGACAAGGCCGGCGCATACGGCATTCAGGGATACGGCGCGACGAACATCGAGCGTATTGACGGTGACTACTTCGCCGTGATGGGATTGCCGCTGGGCCGCATGATCGGTCTCATCGCCGATCACGGACTCACGTATTTGTACGGCGCGATCAGCGAGTGAATCGCGCCGATAATTGCGACAGGCGGGCGTCTTCGTAGTGCGCACGCCAGCGATCGAGCATCGCGCGTACGTGGTCCACGGTGATCCGCGCCATGCGATCCTCGCGATAACGCATGTCCAGCGGATAGTCCTCGTCGACGTCACCGTACGCATCGATCATTAGATCGCGAGCGAAGTCATATGGGCCGACGCGCTTTGGATTGGTGTATCCGAGGAGCGAGATCACCGGCGTGCGCAGGGCAACGGCGAGATGCAGCGGCCCCGTGTCCGGTGACAACGCAACCGCAGCGCCATCGAGAATGGCGGCCAACCGGCGAAGCCCACTGCCGAGTGCCGACACGACGTGAGGCGCGAGACCCAGGATGGTTTCTTCTGCGTGTAATTCGCGCGCGGAGCGTCCACCAACGAGCACGGGTTGCAGTCCGAACTCGTCTCGCAGCAGGTGACACACGTCCGCCCAACGCTCGGGGGTCCAGTCTTTCGAAGGCTTGCTTGTCGCGACAACAATAGGTGCGATCGGTCGATCAAAACGCGCCAGAAACGTTCGCTGCCACGCGCGCTCCTCGTCGTTCCACGGTCCGAGGGTCCATTGTACCGCGCCATGGGGGACATGCAATGCATCAAGAAATTCGAGATACTGATCCTGCACGTGTTGACCCGCACGTGCTGCAATGCGGTGCGTGGTGAACAACCAGTTCGCGTCGCGTGCGCGAGCACGATCAAAACCAAGTCGTACCGGTGCGTGGGCGAGGCGCGTCACGATGCCCGCCTTGAAGTACACTTGCAACGCGAGAACGAGGTCAAAGCGACGCGACGCCAAGGCACGACGCACGTCAAGAAACGCCCGCCAGCCGCGGGCGCGATCGAACACGATGACCTCATCGACGAGCGGGTGGCCGCGAACAAGCGTCGCCGGTCCTGGCTGCAGCACCCACGTGATGTGCATCGACGGCCGATACGCCTTGAGCGCGTGGATCAGCGGCATCACGTGTACAGCGTCGCCCACGGCGCTCATCATGACGATGAGCACACGATCAAGGCAGAACGCCGGCAGCGGTGGTCTCGTCGTCATCGGTCCACGCGCGAGATCGGCGTGACGCGTGCGACCGTGTCTGTCGCGCGCACGACAAACGCAGCCAACTGCGTGTCGGATAGGTTGCATCCGAATTGGGTCCGCCATTTTTGCATCGATCGCACCAGTCGACGCACGTTGACCGCCATCGTCTCTGCGGGCGCGCGTTCTTTCTCCCAGCGCACCACATCAACATCGATGATCAGCGCTTCGGGCGCGCGTCCCGCGCCGCGGCGCACGAGAATGTTCTTCACATTGAGGTCAGGGTGGATGACGCCATGCGTGGCCATAGTGTTAAGCAACGTGACCGTCGCGTCGAGCGCCGCAGACAAGGCAAGCCCTGGCACGAGGTCAGCCGCAATCATCCCGAGGTCTGCTGCATCCGGAATGAACCGCGAGACGACGTCGACCGTGCGCAGCCCGAGCCCCGCCGAGTAGCGAGCGAATCCAAGCACTTCTGACGTGGGGATGCCTTCCCGTCGCAACGCATTCGATCGCGCAAGTTCTGTCGGCGCCCGCGTTGGCATACGGAAGCGATCGCCGGTGAGCGGCGCGAAGAGCCCACCATGCCATGCGTGACGAACGACCACAGTGTCTGTGGTGCGCGGTACCGTCGCGACGTACACCGGTGCTCGCCCCCGGAGAGCCGTCGGTTGTGGCACGGTCGACGCCCACTGGTACAGTGAACCGTGCTCGGCGATAAGCGCCGTGAATGCATCGATCACGCTGCCGACTGCCGTGACATCGCCACCGGGCACAATGCGTGTACTCACGGGCTGCTCGTGCGTCACAGGCTGCGGTCCAGCGACCACACGGGCTCTGGCGCACCCGCATGACGCACGGGAACCAGGTCGGGCCGCGCGCACAGCGCGTACTCGCGGGACAATGAATCGCGAACCGCACGACTGACGAGGATGTCACCGCCATGCGCCATCGCGCACAAGCGACTGGCGAGGTTGACGGTATCGCCGATCAGTGTGTACTCCAGACGTCGCGGCGATCCGATGTTGCCAACGAACGCATCGCCGCAATGGATCCCGATGCCAATCTCCAGTGTCGACCGACCCTCGGCCGCCCAACGCGCGTTTAACTGCGCAAGCTCGCGCTGCATATCGGTCGCCGCCGCGAGTGCGCGGTCGCTGTCGTCGTCGGCGGACTCCGGCGCGCCCCAGTAGGCCATGAGCGCATCGCCAATAAACTTGTCGAGGGCACCGTTATGCCGAAACACGCAATCCACCATCACGCCGAAATATTCGTTGAGCTGCGCCGCCATCAACATCGCCGGGAGCGATTCAGCGATCGCCGTGAAGCCGCGAATATCACTGAACAACACGACGACGTGACGTCGCTCGCCACCCGGAGAGACGGCGCCAGTTTCCGCCGCAATGCGCTCCGCGAGACGCGGTGTAAAATAGCGCTCGAAGTTGTCGCGCACACGAGCGGCAATCCGTAGTCGCCCGGCGGCCTCTTCGCGCTCGACGGCGGCTGCCGCGATGCCCGCGATGGCGACGAGAAAACCAAGATCCTCTTCGGTGAATGCGTGTGCATCGCGCAGGTTGTCGACATACAACATGCCGAGCGTCACTCGACCGTCGCCAAGCATCGGCACGGCCATCGCTGAGCGCACCGATTGGCGCACGACCGACGCACCGATGGTACGAAGATCGGCTGTGGCGTCATGCGTGAGCAGGGCGATCTGCCGTTGCGCTACTCCATCGGCGATGGCGCGCGGGACTGGCCGAAAGTCCTCGTCGCCGCGTTGGTCGCGCGCCAGACGCGTTGTCAGCGTGCCCGACTCGTCAGGCAGCAGCACGGCGACCCGATCGACGTCAAAGGTTGCCAAGAGGTCGATGACGATCACACGCAACAGCGCGTCGACCGACTCAAGACCGCCCAGTCGTTGCGCGAGGGTGACCAGCTTGGCGAGTCGATCACCGGCGATCGCCGCCACGGCCTGTTCGCGCGACGGCACAGGGCGCTCATGACGAACGGACGTGGCATTGTCGAGCGGCGCTGGTGCGGGCGCCAGGGGTTCGGCCGAGGCGTTGGCCACCAACACCTGAAACGCGATCGACCCAAAGGCGAGCGTATCACCAGGGACCACCACGCCTTTGCGAACACGACGACCATTGATCCAGGTTCCGTTCCGCGACCCAGCGTCCTCCACCGCCAACCCTTCGGTGACTGTCCGCAGCTCGGCATGTCGACGCGACACGACGTGATCGAGAATGGGAATGTCGCACGTCAACTCGCGCCCCACGGTCATCGGCGCGTCCGAATCAATCGGGAAACGCCGGTCGCCCGACGCAGAGACCAACACCAGCGGCGTACTCACACGCGTGGCGCCTGCGCCGTGGCCGCGCGCACCCGGCCGATCGCTGTCAGCATCGCCCGTGCCTTGTTCTCGGATTCTTCCCATTCCATCTGCGGATCAGAATCGTAGACAATGCCGCCGCCGGCTTGCACCGACGCAACGCCATCAGCGATAACGCAGGTGCGAATCGTAATTGCAAGGTCCATGCGGGTGTCGCCGGCACCAATGAACCCGACGGCGCCTGCGTATGCACCGCGTCGCTCAGGTTCGAGTTCGTCGATGATTTGCATCGCGCGCACTTTCGGTGCGCCAGACATCGTGCCAGCGGGGAACACGGCGCGGAACGCATCCAACGCACTTGATCCATCGGCCAATTCACCTTCCACCTGACTGACAATGTGGAACACGTGCGAATAGCGCTCGACGGTCATCAGATCAGTGACCGTGACTGATCCGTATTTCGCCAACCGACCGACATCGTTCCGACCAAGGTCGACGAGCATCACATGTTCGGCGCGCTCTTTCTCGTCGGCAAGCAATTCGGCCGCCATCGCCTCGTCTTGCTCGGCTGTCTTGCCGCGCGGGCGAGTGCCAGCAATGGGACGCACGGTGATGCGGCCATCCGCGACGCGCACCAAGAGCTCGGGTGAACTGCCGACGAGCTCGAGGCCGTCGAGCACGAGGTGATACATGTACGGCGATGGATTCAGCGCACGCAGCGCGCGGTACAGAGCCGTCGAGTCAAAGTCGAGTGGCAGCGCCATGCGGCGGGCAAGCAAGACCTGAAAGGCATCGCCAGCGACGATGTACTCTTTGATGCGAGCCACGGCGCGCAGATAATCCTCGCGCGCGAACATTGACACGCCAACGGCGGGCTTCGCATCGGCGGCCAACGCCAGTGGAGGCAGGACCTCGGGTCCGTGCAGTCGAGCGACCGTGTCGTCGAGCAACTGATCCGCCTCGTCGTACAACGCACGCACGGCATCATGGGTCGCGTGGGCGGGCACCGGCACCGAGACAATGACTCGCGCTTGCCCACGCCAATTATCGATGACGACCAACGCTCGTGTGAACACAAAGACGGCGTCGGGATAATTGAGAACGCGCTGCGGCGCGTTCGGCAGGTGTTCGATGTGCCGCACGACATCGTACGAGAAGAAGCCCACGGCGCCACTCCAGAACGGACCGAGCTCTGGGACATCGAGAGGACGCATGTCGCGCAGTATTGAACGCAGATCCGCAATCGGGTCGGTCGGCACGCGTGCACCGTGCCAGCCATTCTCCGCATCCCAATCCTCAACGACGCCTTCGCGTAAGCGCCACGCACCACGCGGCTCGGTGCCGAGGTACGTATATCGCGCCCATGTTTCACCACCTGCGGGCGCCGACTCCAGCAAGAAGGCAAATGGCCCTCGGCGCAACTTCGCAAATGCCGCAACCGGCGTACACTGATCGAGCAGGCAGTCGCGCCACAGCGGCGCGATACCACCGTCGTCGATCACCGAATTTGCGCGTGCGCAAAAGTCGTCGTAGGAGGACATCCCGCAAGTTCGCCGCATCGCTCGCACCGTGGCAAGCGAACCGATAGCATTCAGAATGGATTCACGCGACTCGACGAGGACGCGCGTCACGCCAGGCATCGTTGACGTTGTCGTCCTGGCACCAAGTACAGGCGCATCTCGCCATCGGTGGCACGTGCTGACGATGCGGCGTGCGTCGGGCACGCGCTGCACGGGCGCCTGGGAAATCGTCCACGGCCGCATTGAAGCCGGTGAAACGCCGGCCCAGGCGGCGGTTCGCGAAGTGCTGGAGGAAACGGGTCTCGCAACGCGCAGACTCTACAACATGTGTGTCAATCCGTTCTACCTGCATCAGAGTGACACGGTGCAGCTGGCGATCGTCTTCGCTGCGGTCGTCGACACGCTGGCGGTCACGCTGGGACCCGAGCATGATGCGTGCGACTGGCGCACTCCTGCAGCCGCCGCGAGACAACTGGCGTGGCCGCGAGAGAAGCAAGCGCTCTCGTACGCGCTCCACTTGCTCGCCAATGGCGACGCCGGCCCGCTCGAGGATGTGCTACGCGTGCCGTGTTAGGCTGCTGGCGGCTTCTTTGAGGCGGCCGATGCGCGCGAACGCACGGCAGCACGTTCGCGCTCAATGCGTTGCGTCACTTCGGTCCAATTGGTCGTCGAGGACCGTCCTTCCATTTGCGCGGTGAGTGGCTGATTGACGTCCAACTGTCCATCGAACACGATCAGCGCAGACTGTACTTCGCGCTGTTTGAGTCGGTATTCACCAAACCCCGGTGACAAGGGCAGGACGTCAATCGGTCGAAAGTCGCGTCCGACATTGCTGATGATGAATTCCTGGGGCGAGAAGCGCGTTTCGCCTTGCTCCAGCGCGAAGAAACTCACGTACCACACGGAGTACGTGGTCAGGCGTCCGCGCTGACGCACTGCGGTCAATTCGCTGTCCTTGCTGCGCAGAATGTCGCGCAGCGACTTGTACGAATCGGGGCGAAGCAGACGGATGACGCGCTCATCGAGCGGGATGGCGCGCACCTGCAAGCCGCTGGCGGGCGAAATCTCAAGCGAGACATCATTTTGCCGAAGCGTTCCGAACCCCGTAGGCACGAAGGCTGGGTCGAGGCTATCGATGGTCGCTCCGCTCTGCACGCTCGGCGGGTTCTGCGCCGGCAACGCGGCTGTGGACGCGCAGGCGTTGAGTGCGCACACGAGCAAGGGAACAAGGACGCGTCGCACTACGTGAGCCGCCAGTCCGGCATGGCCAGCAGCGTCACCACGGCCGCTGCCAGCTCATCGCGACCGGCGCCGGTTCGCGCGCTGAATGGCACGATCTGATCGGCGTCGAGTCCAAGTTGGTCGGCAAGTGCTTGCACGCGCGGGGCAGCCTCCGACGCTTTGAGTTTGTCGATTTTTGTTGCCGCGACGATCGTCGGCGCGCCAACGTCGGCGAGAAAGTCGAGCATCAGCCGGTCGTCTTCGGTGGGGTCGTGCCGCACGTCAAGCAACAACACGACGCCTTGCAACGTTGGACTATCCGCCAGATAGCCTTCAATAAGCGGTTTCCACTCGGCCTTACGTGTTTTCGAAATGCGCGCGTACCCATAACCCGGCAGGTCCGCCAGCACAAACGCATCGTTGACGCGAAAGAAGTTGATCTCGCGCGTACGACCCGGTGTGTTGCTCACCCGCGCGAACGACTTTCTGCGCATAAGGCGATTGAGCAGCGAGGATTTTCCGACATTCGACCGGCCGGCAAACGCGATCTCCGGCAGCTCGGCGGGCGGCCGCCACCCACCCTTGATGGCCATCGGTCCGATGAATTCGATGGTCTTGATAACAAGCGGGTCGGCGGTCATCACGTGGGACGCTCCAAACCCTCAGCGTGCAGCGCGCGCTCGTGCAGAGGCGTCGGCAGCGGCGTGCGCAGGGCAAGGGTCAGCACCTCGTCCATCGTGCGCACCGGATGCCAGGTGACCTGTGTGCGAGCGTCCTCGGGCAACTCCGTGAGGTCCTTTGCGTTGGCAAACGGCAGAATCACATGGGCAACCTTGTGTCGATGGGCCGCCACGCCTTTCTCGCGAATGCCGCCAATCGGCAACACACGTCCTCGGAGCGTAATTTCGCCGGTCATGGCAACATCGCCTCGCACAGGAATGCCCGTCAGCGCACTCACCAACGCCGTCGCCAACGCGATGCCCGCCGACGGTCCGTCTTTTGGTGTGGCACCAGCTGGCAGGTGCACGTGGATGTCGCGGTTGCGATAAAAATCGGACGGCAGCCCGAGGGTGTTGGCGCGCGAGCGCACATAGCTGAGCGCGGCCGCGGCGGACTCTTTGATCACGTCGCCCAGCGTGCCGGTGAGCTGCAATCGTCCGCGACCAGGCACAACGCTGACTTCGATTTCCAGCAGGTCACCACCAACACTCGTGTACGCGAGACCAGACGCTACACCAACACGGTCGAGCAAGCCGAGATCGTCGGCATCGTGCGGTGCAGGGCCAAGCATCGCGGTCAACTCATCGCTCTGCACAATCACCTTCGCGTCCGCCGCGAGATCGCGGCGCGCCAGTTTGCGTGCCAGACGAGCAATGCGTCGATCGAGATCACGCACACCGGCTTCACGCGTCCAGCCGCGAATCACCGTCACCAGCACATCGGGCGCTAGCTCGACATGCTCCGCGTTGATGCCATGTGCGGCAAACTGGCGTGGTACCAGAAAGCGACGCGCGATCGCCAACTTCTCCGGTTCGAGATAGCCGGGGAGTCGGATAATCTCCATTCGATCACGGAGCGCTTCCGGAATGGATGCGAGCGAATTTGCCGTGGTGATGAACAACACCTGAGACAAATCGTAGTCCACTTCCAAAAAATGATCGTTGAAGGCGTGATGCTGTTCGGGATCGAGCACCTCGAGCAACGCTGCGGCGGGATCACCGCGCCAGTCGCTTCCCAACTTGTCGACCTCGTCGAGCAGGATGACGGGGTTGACCGTTTCGGCACGACGTATGGCCTGAATAATCCGTCCGGGCAGCGCCCCAATGTAGGTGCGCCGATGTCCGCGGATCTCCGCTTCATCCCGCACGCCACCAAGCGCCATTCGCACGAACCGACGGCCGAGCGCATGCGCGATAGAACGTCCGAGCGATGTCTTGCCGACGCCAGGTGGGCCGACGAGGCAGAGAATGGGTCCAGGGAGCGTGCCCACGCGTCCAAGCACCGCGATGTGATCGAGGATGCGTTCCTTGACGTCTTCCAGTCCGTAGTGATCGCCGTCGAGTATCGCACGACCGTGCGCGAGGTCAACGGAGTCGTCGCTGCGTGTGGTCCACGGCAACGCCAGCACCCAGTCCAGCCATCCACGAGCAACGGCAGCGTCGGGGGACGTCGGCGCGCTGCGTTTGAGCTTGCGCACCTCACGCGTGGCCCGAAGTGCCACCGCCGGCGGAAGTTGGCGCTCGACGATGAGCTTGGCCATGTCGTCAACCTCATCGCCGTCGTCTTGCCCGAGCTCGCGATGAATGGCGCGCAGCTGCTCCTGCAGAAAGAACTCGCGTTGATTCTGGAACAGCGAGCCGCGCACCTGTTCATCGATCTTCTTTTCGAGCTTGAGCAACTCGAGTTCACTGCCCAGCAGTTGCACCAGACCGGTGGCGAGATCGTGCAGCGTTGGTGCTTCCAACAATCGCTGGCGTTGCTCAATGGTCACGTGCAAGTGCGCCGCAATCCCAAAGGCCAGCCGCTCGTCGTCGTCCAACCCCTGCAGCAAGCCGACCACTTCAGTCGGCAATCGTCGCTGCAGTCCGGCGTATTCCTCAAAGAGCGTCAACGCGTAGCGTACGCTGGCGTGACGATCGCTGACCAGTTGTGGTTCGCCGCCGTCGTCGCGCGCCAGTGGAAACGGGAGCACTCGCGCTTCGATGAGCGGGTGTCGTTTACTCGCTGAAAATCGCTGCACGCGAACGCGCGACAGTCCTTCAACCAGGATCTTTGTCGTTCCGCTGCTAAGACGGGTCACCTGTTGCAGTCGTGCGCGGACGCCAATGCGATGCAGGTCAGATGCACCCGGCGTGTGCACATCGGCGCTGCGCTGGGTCATCAGCAGCAGCTCTTTTGACTCACTCTCCGCCGCTTCAGCAACGGCTGCCAGCGAACCCGCTCGACCAACCAGCAAGGGCATCGCGACGTGCGGGAAGAGCACCACGTCGCGAAGCGGAAGGACCGCGAGTTTGTCGCTCAGGCTTCCTTCTTCTGGCGCTTCGGCGCGATTTCGAGGAGCGGTGGTCCGCCAGTGTTCACCGACGCCTCAGTCACCTTCACTTCCACCACATCATCGCGTGTCGGCAAGTCGAACATGGTATCGAGCAGCGTTTCTTCAAGAATCGCGCGCAGGCCACGAGCGCCGGTGCCCCGTTTGAGCGCCTTGGCCGCGATGGCGCGCAGCGCCGACTCTTCGAAGGTGATCTTCACTTCTTCGAGATCAAACAGGCGCTGATACTGCTTCGTCAGCGCGTTCTTCGGCTCTTTGAGAATTTGCACGAGCGAATCTTCATCGAGCGCCTCAAGCGGTACGCATACCGGCAATCGACCGACGAGTTCGGGAATGATGCCAAAGCGCAGCAGGTCATCCGGCTCGACTTCGGCGAACGGCGTTTTGGCGGTCGCCTTGTGAATGGCCGTCACCTTGGACTGATCGCCCTTCTCGCCACTGTAGCCAATTTGCCGACGACCGGTGCGCGCCTCGATGATCTTCTCCAGTCCATCAAAGGCACCGCCGCAGATAAACAGAATGTCTTTCGTGTTAATCTGAATGTATTCCTGCTGCGGATGCTTCCGACCGCCCTGCGGCGGCACCGAGGCGATGGTGCCTTCGAGAATCTTGAGCAACGCCTGCTGCACGCCTTCACCGGAGACGTCGCGCGTGATACTCGGATTCTCCGACTTGCGTGCGATCTTATCGATCTCGTCGAGATAGACGATACCGCGCTCGCATTCCGCGACGTTAAAATCGCCGGCCTGTAAGAGTCGTACGAGAATGTTCTCGACGTCTTCGCCAACGTAGCCGGCTTCCGTGAGCGTCGTCGCGTCCGCGATCGTGAATGGCACGTCGAGAATGCGCGCGAGTGTTTGTGCGAGCAGCGTCTTGCCGACGCCGGTTGGGCCGATCAGCAGGATGTTGGACTTGTCTAACTCGACGTCGTCTTCCCGCGCTGAACTGGCCGCGTTGATGCGCTTGTAGTGATTGTACACCGCAACCGAGAGGGCCTTCTTTGCCAGTTCCTGACCAATGACATACTGATCCAGAATGCTCTTGATCTCACGCGGTGTCGGGACCTGCGTAATGGCTTCGGCAACCTCACGCTCTTCGTCTTCCGCCAGGATCTCGTTGCACAGTGCGATGCACTCGTTGCAGATGTAGACCGACGGCCCCGAAATGAACTTTCGGACGGCGTCCTTGGACTTGCCGCAGAAGGAGCAGCGGAGATGCTTGTCGTGGGACATGTCAGACCGAATCGAGGGGCAGCGGGCGGGCAGGTGGCGAGATCGTGACGACGTCCGTCACACGGTACAGTTAAGCCACCAAGCCGGGCAGGGTCAAGCAACTGGCCCGCCTGGCGGCCTTTGCCACTCGCCCTTCCGCGTGAGAGAGAGTATCGACCCAATGGCAGTGTAACACGAGCGGCGGAATCGCGAAGCGACCCCGCCGCCAGCACCTGTCACACTACGGGCAGTGCACCAAGCGCGTCACCGAGCAGCCACCAGCTCCGCCTGGTGCGAAATGACAATATCCACCAGGCCATATACCTTGGCGTCGTCGGCGGACATGAAGCGGTCGCGATCCGTATCGCGCTCTACTTGCTCGACGGGACGCCCGGTGTGCTTGGCCATCAACTCGTTCATCTTGGAGCGAAGATACAGAATCTCCCGCGCCTGAATCTCGATGTCCGAGGCCGATCCACCACCACCATTCTGCGACGGCTGATGAATCATGATCCGCGAGTGTGGGAGCGCACTCCGCTTGCCTGCTTCGCCGGCGCACAGCAGGAACGCGCCCATGCTGGCCGCCATTCCCATGCAGGTCGTGTGCACGGGTGCCTTGATGAACTGCATCGTGTCATACATCGCCAGGCCAGCCGACACGCTGCCGCCCGGCGAGTTGATGTACAGGTGAATGGGCTTCTCGGGGTTATCCGCGTCGAGAAACAGCATCTGCGCGATAATCACGTTCGCCACGTCATCGTTGATTGGCGTTCCGAGGAACACAATGCGATCCATCAGCAAGCGCGAGAAAATGTCGTAGGTGCGCTCGCCGCGGCTTGACCGCTCGATGATGTAAGGCATGTACAGCGCCATGGGACTCCTTGCTAAGGCAGTGAAACGGGAATGATCAACGCGATGTTCACGCGCTGACCGTGTTGCGTTCGAGCAGCCACGCGAAGACGCGCTCTTCGGTGAGCTCACGTTCGATCTCCTGCAGCCGCCCAGCCTTCTGCAACTGCGCGTACACCTGCCCGGGGTCGGCGTTCCGGGTCTTCGCCATCGCTTCAATGCGCGCGTCCACATCCGACGCGGAGGCCGTGAGTGATTCACGCTCCGCCAGCGTATCGACGATCAAATCGCGACGCACCTGACGTTCCGCCATGGGGCGAAACTCCTGACCAAAGCGCGCCTTTTCTCCGTCTGGAACGCCGTACATCTTCATATAGCCGTCCACCAACTGTGTCACCCAACTGGCTGGGACGTCAAACGGATTCGCGGTCCCAAGATGCTCAACCAACTGGCCACGCAGGTCCGCGTCGCCCTCGCGCGTTGCCTGATCCAGCATGTCGGTACGCACCGCAGCACGCAGCGCGTCCGCTGTGTCAAAGTCGCCAATTTCGCGAGCGAATGTGTCGTCGAGCACCGGCAACGATTTCCGTTTCACCTCGCTGAGCGTCACCCGTGCCACTTTCGTCGTGCCGCGTTGTGATTCATCAGGGAAGTCGTCGGGCCAGCGCACGGGGCGCTCTATGGTGTCGCCCTCGTTTGCCTCCATAATCAGCTCTTCGATACCGGGGATGGCTTGTCCTCCACCCAGCACCAGCCGGTACTCCTTGGATTCAGGCAGTACCCCGGATGCATCGGCCGTGGAGAGCATCACCGTCACCATGTCACCCGGCGCTGGCTTGTCGGCAATGGGTGCCCAATTGGCCTTTTGATCCCGCATGCGCTCCAACTGCTCATCGATCATCGCCTCAGTGACGCTGGCCGCCCGTCGGGTGACGGTGAACCCGCTGACGTTCGAGAGCGAGAGGTCCGGACGGAGTTCGCAGTGCAGCTCAAACTCCAGTGCGGCGCCTGGTTCGTACTTGACATCATGCACATGCGGCTGTGATGCGAGCTTTAGCTGCTCGCGTTCAATCGCTTCCTTAAACGCCTCGTTGATGACGAGCTCTATGGCCTCTTGACGAATCGCCTCAGCGAAACGTTTCCGGACCATGGATGGTGGTGCCTTACCGGGCCGGAACCCAGGAATGCGGACCTGCGTCGCATATTTGCGAGCCGCTTTGTCCTCGTACACAGCAACGGTTTCCGGTGGAACAGAAATCTGCAGACGTCGGGAAATCCCAGTCTGCTCAGACGGTGCGATCGAAATGTTCATCCGGGAAAACTAATCGGTCAGCGCGTTGGCAAGTACGCCGATCACCCGTCGCCACCGCACGTGACGAAGCCAGCACGCGCGCGCCGTCAGTGCGCTCGGCGTGCGGTCGCCACATCACGGA
>JAYSVL010000409.1:0-4486 GCA_043718595.1 Gemmatimonadaceae bacterium | reverse complement strand
CGCTGAACCACAGGGCGTAGTTACCGAGATGCGCACGGGCCAGAAAGCCTCTTTCGGTGCGCGGGTCCTCGACTTCTTCCGCGATGGCAGCGAGCGTGTGATATGTGGCATCGTCGTGCGTACGCAGCTGCGTCGCGCGCTGGCGTAAGCCGAACTCGAGGACGATGGCGGCCACATAGTCTGCCAGCACACGATCGCCTTCGCCTGCCTGCTGGAGCGCCTGGCGCACCACCACGTAGCAGAACAGGGGTAGTGACGCATGCATGCCCTGTCGGGCATCACGCAGCGCCGCGAGCAGCCGCGGATCGTCGAGCAGCGCATCTATGCCCTGGTCACGAATGGTGCACTCGGCGGCATCGATCGCCTGGCCGGAACCTCGCGACACAAGGCGAACGGCCAACTGTGCATCGTCCCGCGACAGCCGAGCGCGAACATTTGCGGTGATCACGGGCGTCTCCTGGTGAGTCGGTGCCAACGTGTCCGGCGTCGCGTACGCACGCGACCGCCCCCTCTCTGTTATTATCGGTCACAGGCCGACGCGACCGTAGCGCCGTCGCTTCTCGCTCCCTGCACCCCTCCTGAACCCACCAGCCGCCGTGCTCTACCTCGCTATACCCGCGCACAATGAAGTTGCTACCATTGGCGTCTTGCTTTGGCGATTGCGATCGGTGCTGGCCGAATTCCCGCGGGAGTACGAAGTGGTGGTGTATGACGATGCGAGCACCGACGAAACGGCCGACGTCGCGGAGCAGTACGTACAGACGATGCCGGTGACCGTGCTCCGCGGCACCAAGTCCGTCGGTTATGCTGGCGCGGTGGACGCGCTCATTCGACATGTCTCGGGACAAACACGATATCCGCGGCGTGACGCGCTGCTGTTGCTGCAGGGCGACTTCACCGATCCACCGGGCATCGTGCCGGAATTTGCGCGGCGGTTCGAGGGTGGTGCGGATCTGGTCATCGGCGAGCGCACCGCGGTGGTTGATGCACCAACGACAGTTCGTCGTCTCTTCGCCGCCGCCGGCTGGGCACTCCGTCCATTTGTTCGCATTGACGGTGTCAAAGATCTCACCAGTTCCATGCGCCTCATTCGTGTCTCGGTGCTGCGTGACGCATTGCGCAGCGTGGGTGATGTCGCACTCTGCGACGGTGATTCATGGACCGCCAACGCGGACTTGTTGCTGCAGTTGGTGCCGCATGCGCGACGTGTCGAATCCGTGCTGATGGAGCCAACCTACGGCGTCCGCATGCGCGACTCGCGTCGCGTGACGATGCGCGATGCACTGGCGGCGCTGCGCTGGGGTTGGCGCGCGCGTGGTCGTCGCGCGGTGCCGACGACTGCACCGGAACCGTCGCTCGAACAGAATCCTCGTGCCGCGCGCGGCAACGCATCGCCGCGCCGTCGCGAAGAACCGGAAGTCACCGTCGATCGTCTGCGCGAGCGCACACGGGACCGTGGGCGTGGTGATTCGAGTCTTGAAGAGGCACCAACGCCTGGCCGCCGCGATAGACCGCGCACGCGTGACACCACGAAGGAGCGTGACGCGCGGCCAGTCGGTGAACCACAGCGAAGCAAGCGCGAGGACGAGGAAGAGCTGCGCCCCTCGACTCGGCCTGCTCGCGCGTCTGCACGCGAGGTACTGTCTGCTGACGAAGCAGCACTGACGGATCCGTTCGCTGCACCGAACGCCGCTGGCCGCCCGCGCAAGCCACGTGCGGCAACGCCCGTAACTACAACGCCAGCACCGGCACCGCCAACAGCAGCCACACCAACGTCAGCGCCTTTCGCGGTGCCCCCCGCGTCTCCGCGTGAGCCAGAAGCGGCTTCTGCCGCGAACGCCGCGACTCCGCGGGAGCCTGTAGCGGTTCCCTCCGCGCGCACCGCGCCTCCGCGTGACCCAACTGCGCCGAGCAGCGATGCGGGAACAACCGATGATGCTGGGCACAGTGTTGTCGCGAGTATGACGGCGTCGCACAACACGGGAGGCGACTTGGTCCCCGCGCCCGCACCCACCGGTGCCCGCGATGACGACAGGGCCGTTGCGGCCGGCGACGAAGACACGCGTGACCGCAAGCGCCGACGCAATCGCCGGTCACGTCGACGCAAGTCCAAGTCAGGCAACGGCGCCGCGAGTGCCGTTGGCGATGATGATGCGTCGCGAGATACTGACTCAGCAGACGATCGTAACGATGCCCCGAGTGACAACGCGACAGGTACCAACGGCGCAGACAACGAGGGTTCGCCAGCATCGCGCGGCGCGAGCACGAACGACGCGGCAGATAGCACAACAGATGCTGCAACAACGGACGCAACCGTCGATGCAGAAACGCGCTCGCGGCGACGCGGCCGTCGTGGCCGACGTGGAGGCGCGCGACGCGCGCGCGGTCGCGGGCGTGACGGCGGCGGCGGCTCAGACAGTCCTGAGAGCGCTCCACCATCGTCGGATAGCGTGTCGTGAGCGACGAACGCTCGGCGCCGATGACCTATCGCGAGGTCGATCTCGCAGGCATTCGCACGGTACCCGTGCTCACACGCCCGAACAAAGTGCGCGCCGAAGAATTCGCCGTACCGCCGGGACGCGCGACGGACATACGATCGTTTGGCGCGTTCCTGCAGTCCCTTCCCGACATCCTCGTCGCGCGTGACTTCCTCGCTGTCGTTGATGCGATCGTCAGGGCCCGCCGTCGCGATCGCGGCGTGTTGCTCATGCTCGGCGGTCACGTCGTCAAGACAGGGCTGGCACGTGTCCTCATTGATCTCGTGCGCCGCGGCGTATTCACGCACGTCGCAATGAACGGATCAGCGGCGATTCACGATTACGAGATTGCGCGTTTTGGCGGCACGTCCGAAGATGTCGCCGCTGGGCTTCGTGATGGCACCTTTGGCATGGCCGACGAAACAGGCCGTGGACTCAACGGCGCATTTGTCGCCGGCATGAGCAATCACTGGGGCATGGGTGAAGCAGTCGCTCGCGACCTGGCGCAACACGAGCCGCTACTGCATCCCGAACTTTCGCTCACTTATCAATGCTGGCGACTCGGCGTTCCAGCGACAATTCACGCCGCACTCGGCGCGGAAATAGTACACCAGCATCCAGCAGCGAACGGTGCGGCCATCGGTGAAACCAGCCATCGCGATTTCCGACGTCTGGCGGCATCCATCGCGACGCTGCACGACGGCGGTGTCGTCCTCAACGTGGGAAGCGCGGTCATTATGCCGGAAGTGTTTCTCAAGGCGCTGACCATCGCCCGCAACCTTGGGCATGGCATGCCCACAGGCTTTGTCACCTGTGACCTTGACATGCAGCGCCACTACCGGCCACGCATGAACGTCGTCCGTCGTCCCACGCAGGACAGCGGGAAAGGCTACGAAATCACCGGCCACCACGAAATCATGGTGCCGCTACTCGCCTGGGCGATTGTCGAGCGAATGACAACGGACTGACGAACCAGACGCCGTTGTGAAAGGAGAAAAACTGCATGCTGGGAGCTGGGAGAGGCGCAGCTACGAGCTCCGTGCATGTCGGTGAAGCTGCAGGCAATTTGGCGACGGCCAGACTATCGGCGAAATGCCCCAGTAATGCGTTTCGCCGTGTCCGGACTGATTACGCGCACGACGACGTACGCCACGCCGCCGATCAGGGCCACCTTCAGGGCGACGCCGAGCAGCACGAGCAGCAGCGCTACCAGCGGGCCGAGCAACCCAAACACGATCTTGAGGGCAAAGAGCCCAAGCACGGCGACGACGCCGATTTTCAGCAGGTTGGGCAGCATCTCAGGATTCCTCGCAGAAGTAGTCAACTCTTCAGAGCGTACGTTACGGCGGGCGGTTGGTTTCGTCACTCCGGTACGCGGCATTGAAGGGTAACAGTTGATTGATCGAGTGCGCGCCAAGATGGACACGGTGTGCAATTGTATAAATCGGCTAAATTGCGTTAGACGGTTACTTGCTTGTGGCCGAGCCCGCGTCACCAAACTAGCTTGCGGTTTCGCTCCGGATGCCGCCGGGTCCCAACTTCTCTCTCGCCCAAATCATGGCCGAGTTGCTGCACCAGATCATGGGACGCCACCGCCGCGATCCTCTGCCCGAGCGAAAGCCGCAGTGGCTCAAGGTGAAGGCACCGGGTGGGGCGAATTACCTGCGCCTGAAACAGCTCATGCATGAGCTGAACCTGCATACCGTTTGTCAGGAAGCCCACTGTCCCAACATTGGTGAGTGCTGGGAGCACGGGACGGCCACGTTCATGATCCTCGGTGATCGCTGCACCCGTGCGTGCGGGTTCTGTTTCGTCGATACCCGTCTTCCCCTTGCTCCCGATCCGTTGGAACCCGCAAAGGTTGCCGAGGCAGTAGAGCGAATGAAGTTGCAACATGCGGTGATCACCATGGTTGCCCGTGACGATTTGGCCGACGGGGGAGCCCATTGCGTGGCCGCAACCGTTGAGGCTATCCACGATCGAAATCCTGGGTGCCGCGTAGAAGTATT
>JAYSVL010000408.1:0-4490 GCA_043718595.1 Gemmatimonadaceae bacterium | reverse complement strand
ATCGTCGGACACCGGACCGGGCCCGGATCGCGCGCTCGCGAAACGGCGTCGTCTGCCGCGCACTCGGACGGTGCTATCGGCCACGGTGTTGGCTGTGGGTGCGCTGGCGGCGGTCCGGTTCTGGCCACGGGTGTCCCCGCCTCCAGTCGTGACGAGCAAACGGCAAGTGACGTTCAATGGCAACGTCGAAAATTCGGCCCTGTCGCCAGATGGCCGGTTTCTCGCGTACGTGGCGCATGGTGCGGACAGTCTCTTTGTGTTCACGCAGGATCTGACCGGCGGAGGGAACGCCATCCGACTCGCTGCGATGGCCAACGCCGATGTGCACACGCTCGCCTGGTCCCCCGATGGCTCCCGACTGTTGATGACAGCCACGGCGGGTACGACGCCCGTGGCCTACGTCATGGCGCCGCTTGGCGGCGAGACTCGGTCGATCCCAGTGTCCAGCTTCATGACGGATATCGTGCCCATCGGCGCGTGGACGGGTGACGGCAAACGCGTGGGCTTGTGGGGACGTGACCCGAAGGGTGCCACGCGGATCACGCTGTTCGGCACTGCGAAGTTGGACACATCGGCCATTGTGCTCCCAGAAAAGAGAACCACGTATCAAGGCGCATGGTCGCGTCGCACTAACAACTTCGTGGTCAATCTTTCGACAGATTCGACGAGTGAACTGTGGATCGCCTCGACGGGCGAGGCCCCGACTCGCATTGCGATCTCGAGGGATTCAACTCCTTCAGTGCGGAATCCCCTTTGGTCAGAGGACGACCGCTCAGTGTTCGCGCTTCGCGGGCTATCCGAGTTGGTGCGTGTGCCCTTGCGCCGCGACGGTCGCACAGCGGACGGTCCAGTGCAGGTTATCGCGACCGGGCTGGAGTTGTGGGGCACCGAGAATCTCGGTGGTTCGGCGCTATCGATGTCCGCCGATGGGAAACGGGCCGCGTACACGCGCAGTGTCCAACACGCCAACATCCTGCTACTCGACGCTGCCGGTCGTGCGCAGCCGCTCACGAACAGCACGACCATGAAGTGGAGCGGCGCTTTGTCGCCAGATGGAAAACAGTTGGCGTTCATGCAACAAGGCGACGGCGATAACAACCGGGAACTCGCTATCGGTAACCTATGGATACTCGACTTGGCGACCGGCGCGAGCCGACAGGTGACCTTTGGTGGCGATGTCAAAGGCTCCACGACAGGCGTCTGCGTGGCCTGGTCTCCCGACGGAGCGCAGCTTGCGCTGACGATGAGCGACGATGGACAGACAAAAATCGGTGTGGTCGCGGCGAAAGGTGGCGGCGTGGTCCGTATCATTCCGGACACCCGAACGGGCTGCAGCTACGGCATTGCGTGGGCTCCGTCCAAGGACATAGTCCACTTGGACTCGCTCGGTCACGAGGTTCGAATGGTGGACCCCGTCAGCGGGAAGGTGACAATCGTCTCCGCCGACACGAATGCTATGGCGTACAATCCCGTCGTCTCTGACGATGGCCGTCAGGTCGCGGTCTACAAAATGAGCAAGCTCGACGGTCAATCCGGGCTGTGGATTGCGGAGCGCGGCCGGCCAGCGCGGAAACTGTCCGAACAGTATTTGTATCCCATCGGTTGGACGCCTGACGGGTCTGCCGTCATCGCCGGTTCAGGCAGCTTAAGGGACCTCGTGCAGGTTTCGCTCACTGGCCGTTCGCGAGTCATCGGGCAGAGCACGTCGCGTAAGGATTACTGCACGCCAGTGCGCCGAGGGCAGCCCGCTGGGTTTCTCTGCACCACATTTATCTCGGTGTCGGACGCGTGGCTGCTGGAGCTGAAGAATCGATAACACGGACTGCGCTCGCCCGCCGTATGATCATGCTTCGCCGCTACTGCGCCCGCGTGAGGAGCAACGACGACAGAACGTGACCTTGCCCGTGACCTGCAACAAGCAAGTAAAGCGCAGGATGACAATCGACCACTTGCATACTACATGGGAGTATGCTACAATGTAGCATGTAGAGGATTTGCGATCCGGGAGGGCGGGGCCTCGTGGAGCTGTATTTCGTTGAAACGAAAATATTTACCAAACGGATTGTCGCCGCGAGGCTCGAGTCCGGGCTGAGAGCGTTGCAGTCAGAGCTGTCGGTGAACCCGAGCCAGGGAGATGTTGATCCAGGAACAGGTGGACTCCGCAAATTGCGAATGCCGGACGTCGGTCGCGGCAAGGGAAAACGCGGAGGTGCTCGCTTGCACTACCTGTACCTTGCTGAGCATGCCGTGATCTATCTGATGTTCGTCTACACGAAGGATGAACTTTCCAGACTCTCTGCGGATCAAAAGAAGGCGCTCAAGCAGGTCGTGAGCGTCATCAAAGACGAATGGGATCGACGGCGCGACAAGAGCTGATTTCCGTCGCTCATCGATCGAACGAGATGCTCACAAGATCAAAAAAGAACACACTAAGCTAGAGGGACTCTGGTGAAGACAGAACTTTTTTCCGAGTTGATGGAGTCGGCGCGGGACGCGCTTGAACATGCACGAGGAAAACAGGAACTTCGCACGACCGTTCTTCCCGGCCCGCCGGAGCTCATGGTCGCGAAAGAGATTCGGGCATTTCGGGAGCAGGTCAATGCGTCGCAGTCGGTCTTTGCTCACTACTTAAACGTGAGCACGAAGCTGGTGCAGGCGTGGGAGTCAAATCGCCGTCGGCCCGAGGGAGCCGCCCTTCGGCTGCTGGAGCTCGCGAAACGAGATCCACAGTTCGTGTTTCGCGGTCTGCTGACTGCCGACGCAAATGGGTCCGCGAAGGCGGCAGTTGGCATTCGCGCGCACCATGCAGATGCACTCGGCAAATAGCAGGGGCGACTGATCATGAAAAATTGCCGCAACTGCACGCTTGACCACGACCCGACGGCTGTTGCTCATTCGCCTTTGGGGTGACGATGCGGTCCGCACGAGTCGATTGACAATCGAGCGCCGAACCACATCGTAATGGCATGATTGCCCCGAACCGTGACTTCGCGCAGTTGACCGCCGCCCTGAGCGACCGGTACGTCGTTGGGCGCGAGCTGGGCCACGGCGGCATGGCCACCGTGTATCTGGCGCAGGACATCAAACACGCCCGACCGGTCGCTATCAAAGTTCTGCGCCCAGAGCTCTACTCGGCGCAGTTCGCTGAGCGGTTTCTGGCCGAGATTCGTGTCACGGCAGGTTTGCAGCACCCGCACATTTTGCCGCTGTTCGATTCGGGCGCGAGTGGGGAGTTGCTGTACTACGTGATGCCGTACGTCACCGGAGAGACGTTGCGCGAGCGTATCACGCGAGAACGGCAATTGCCTATCGCCGATGCGGTGCGCATTGCCGGTGATGTGGCCGGTGCGCTCGACTACGCGCATCGCCGCGGTGTGATTCATCGCGACATCAAGCCGGAGAATATTCTGTTCAATGACGGTGCCGCGATGGTCGCGGATTTTGGCATTGCGTATTCGGTGGCGGCGAACACGGGCGGTGAACGACTCACGGCGACCGGCATCTCAATTGGCACGCCGGCGTATATGAGCCCGGAGCAGGCGAGTGGTGAACGCGTGGTCGATGCGCGCAGCGATGTCTACGCGCTTGGTGCCGTGTTGTATGAAATGCTGGCCGGTGCGCCGCCGCACACCGGGAGTTCACCGCAGGCCGTCATGGCGAAGTTGCTGACAACCGATCCGGCACCGATTACAACACTGCGTCGCGACCTCTCGCCGACACTCACGGCGGCGGTGACACGAGCACTGGCGCGTGAACCGAACGAACGATGGGAGAGCGCGGCGGCGCTAGCGCATGCATTACACGAACCGCGGTTTGTCTCAACGCCACAGTCAACACCACAGGCAACGCCGCAGGTGACGCCACGAGCGCGGCGCGCGCGCTGGCCGGTGGCGATCGGCGCTGTCGCAATTGTTGCCGCCGCTGCGGGCGGATGGGCGGTGTATGCACGACGCCCGTCACTGCCGCCAGTGGTCACGTCCAAGAAACAAGTGACGTTTAATGGTAACGTGGAGAATTCAGCGTTGTCGCCTGACGGCCGGTTTCTCGCGTACGTGGCGCATGACGGCGACAGCCTCAAAGTGTTGATGACGGATCTGTCTGGCGGCGGCAACGTGATCCGGCTGTTCGCGCTGGCAAATGCCGACGTGCACACGCTCGCTTGGTCGCCCGACGGCTCGCGATTGCTGTTGACGGCAACGGCCGGCACACAACCGGTGGGCTACATTCTCGCGCCGCTTGGCGGTGACGTGCGGCAGCTCGCGGTTTCCTCGTTCGTGCGCGATGTTGCGCCCTTAGGCGCATGGATGCCAGACGGAAAACGTGCTGCCGTTTGGGGTACGATTCCTGGTGGAAGCGGCGGTGTGCGGATGGCTGTGTTCGGAGGTGCGAATGTGGATACGCTGTCGCTATCGTTTCCCGCAGCGCTTTTTACTAGGACCGGGAGTTGGTCGCATCGGACCGGCAAGTTCGCGTTACACCGAGGCACCGAC
>JAYSVL010000407.1:0-14659 GCA_043718595.1 Gemmatimonadaceae bacterium | reverse complement strand
TCTAGATCCCAGCGTGAACGATGCATTTGTAGTAGATCATGAATGACAACGTAGCGGAAGAAATCCAGGCTCTTCGTGTTGTGCCGCAGCCAGTGGACAACGGCGCGATTGTATTCGCGTCGTATTTTTGCCTCGAGAAGCAAACGGTGGCCAAGCACGAATGCCCGATTCACTTCAATGAAACACTCGGGCGGCGCATCCTGAATGCGTTCCACACTCTGCCGGTAAGCATCGCGTAGCTCCGCAAAACCACCGAGACTCTGCATTCCGAGCGAAGCAAAACCACCTGGTTCGAGCGCTAAGGCAACCGACTCGAGATTCATGTCCGTGCCTCGTTTACGTCGCCCGTAACCGCGCGGCCTTACAACTTGGTTCACCCTATTTCGTCGCGAGGCGTTGTTTGTTTCAAGGAAGAACGCCCAATACGGCTCGAAAAGATTGGCCTCGTGATTTGCGCGCATGATTGGGTCGTCGTTCAACACAAAACGCTGCACCCAACCCTCGATCGCGTCGAAGTACGCCCGACTTGCGCGATCTGAGAGAATGTCAAATGCGGGCTGTGGAACGCGTCCCCGCAAGGGCGTCATGGTTGTTGCTCGTTTGCTTGCATTTTGGGCGAGGTCTCCGGCTGGGCAAGCGTTGCTGCGATCACGTCGCCCAAAAAGCGAATCAGAACTTGTGGACCTTAGGCGGCCAGAACTGTTCTTCATTGATGCGAACACGTAAGCTCCGACCCAATCGGCAATCAATTGTTCATACACATTCTCGGCAAGCCCGGCGTCTTTCTACGCCGAGGGCGATAAGATTGGCTTCCGCGATCACCGGTAGGCATACGGCGTGCACCTCTCCTCCACTCAGTGCGCGCAAAGCATCCTTGTCCGCATCAGAAGTTCACGCTCCGCAGCGACCGAAGCCCCGCCGAAGCTGGTGGGGCCTTGGACTGGGCGAGGTGACTCGCCCTACTTCACCGCGTTCACCATGTCGAAGATCGGCAGGTACATGGCCACGACCATGCCGCCAACCACGACGCCAAGAAACACGATCATGATGGGTTCCAGCAGCGACAACAACGCACTCACCGCCGCGTCGACCTCATCGTCGTAGAAATCCGCGATCTTGGTCAGCATTTCGTCCAGACCGCCCGTTTGCTCGCCAACCGCAATCATGCTGATCACCATGGGCGGAAACACTTTGCTCTTCTGCAACGGGCCGGCAATCGTCTCACCACCGGCAATGCTGGCTCGACTTCCCATGATCGCGTCCTGCACAACACGGTTTCCGGACGTGCGTGCCGTAATCTCCAGTCCGTCCAGAATGCTCACGCCCGAGGAAATGAGCGTGCCCAGCGTGCGCGTAAAGCGACTCACGGCCGATTTACGCAACACATCACCAAGCACGGGCACATGCAACAGGAAGCGATCGATCGCCAGCTGCCCACCCGGCGTGGCGTAGTACCGCTTGATCAAAAACCCGGTCAGTGCGGCTCCGCCAATCAGGGCCCACCAGTATCCATTGAGAAAATTGGACATGCCAATGACAATCTTGGTCGGCAGCGGCAGGTCCATACCAACGCTGCCGAACATCGCGGCGAAGACGGGAATCACTTTCCACAACAGAATGACTACGCACAACCCGGCGACGCACATGATCACCGTGGGATAGATCATCGCGCCCTTCACTTTTCGCACCAGCGCGTCATTCTTTTCCATAAACACGGCGAGCCGATTGAGGATGGTGTCGAGAATACCACCGGCCTCACCAGCCGCGACCATGTTGGTGTACAAATCCGAGAATGCCTTGGGATGCTTGCGCATCGCATCGGCCACAGTGTTACCCGATTCCACATCAAATACGACGTCGCGCACGACCGCCGTCAGCGCCTTGTTCTCACTCTGCTTGGCGAGAATATCAAGCGCCTGCACCAGCGGCAAACCGGCGTTGATCATCGTGGAGAACTGTCGCGTAAAGATCACGATGTCGCGCATGCCAATGCCGCCACCCGACTTCTTGGCGCGGACCTTTTCTTCGTCAACCTTGATGATGGTCAACCGTTGACGACGTAGCTGCGCGACGACGTCGTCGCGACTGGCGGCGTCTATCGACGCCGACTTGAGGTCGCCGTTAGTGTTGCGAGCGGTGTATGTAAACGTAGGCATGTCTTGGTTCCTCGAGGACGACTAGAACGCGACTAGAATTGCGAAACAGCGAATCATCGACGGGGCGCGCCAGCGAGTGGGCGCTCGCCCTTGGCCTGCGGCGAGCCGTTCGTCGATCCACCAGACAGATGATCGTCGGCGGGACCCTTGCCGATCATGCGCAGGAACTCGTTGGGATCACCGGAGGAGCGCACACACTCGTCCGCGCCGACCACGCGTCCGATGTACAGCTGATACAGCGCATCGTTGAGCGTCTGCATGCCGAACTTCTTGCCGGCCTGCATCTGCGAGTAGATCTGGTGCACCTTGTCGTCCCGAATGAGCGAACGCACCGCCGGCGTCACAACAAGAATCTCCGCCGCCATCGCGCGACCGCGCCCGGTGATCTTGGGCAACAACACCTGTGTGATGATCCCCTCCAGTACGAACGCGAGTTGCGCCCGCACCTGGCTTTGCTGGCCGCTGGGGAACACGTCAATGATGCGATTGATCGCTTCCGCCGCACTGTTCGTGTGTAGTGTAGCAAAGACCAAATGGCCCGTCTCGGCAATAGTCAGGGCGGCCTGCACTGTTTCAAGGTCGCGCATTTCGCCGATCAGGATCACGTCCGGATCTTCGCGCAGCGCGTACTTGAGCGCCGACGCGAAACTCTTCGTATCGGCGCCGACTTCGCGCTGGTTGATGATGCAGTTGCGGTGCCGGTGGATGAACTCGATCGGATCTTCCACGGTGATGATGTGACCGCGGCGTTCGGTGTTGATCTTGTCGATCATCGCCGCCAGTGTCGTGCTCTTGCCCGATCCGGTTGGTCCCGTCACCAACACCAGCCCACGCGGACGCTCGGCCATCGTCGCGATCACCGGCGCGAGGTTCAGATCGGCGAACGATTTGATGGCGAACGGAATTTGCCGAATCACCATGCTGACGCAGCCGCGCTGCTTAAACACGTTGCCGCGGAAGCGCGACAGGTTGGCGATGCCGAACGAAAAATCGAGCTCGTCCTCCATTTCGAAGCGCTTCTTTTGATTCTCGGTCAGCACGGAGTACGCCAACTGCAGCGTATCGCGTGGCGAGAGGATCGCTTCGGTCGCGGAGTTCACGATGTCGCCGTCGACGCGCATCTTGGGGCGATCGCCCGCCGTGATGTGCAAGTCGGACGCCTCCCGCCCGATCATCTCATCGAGCAGCGTGCGTAGCGAGACAGTGGGTGCCGTAGAATTTGGCATCGTTAGGACACGAGTTCGGGGAACGGACTCGCCGACGGCGACCCAAAGGAGGACGAACCTCGCCGACCATTGGAAACGTGGCGCGCGTTCAACTGGACGTCTCGCGGATGACCTGGTCGAGCGTGACCACGCCCTTGAGGACCTTGAGCCAGCCGTCCATGCGCAAGGAAAGCATGCCCTCGGTGATCGCCGCGTCGCGCAACACCTGCACATCGACGTTTTGCATGACGAGCTTCTTGAGCGTCGGCGTGAGGAACATGACTTCGTACAAACCCTGGCGGCCCTTGAGACCGGTGCCTGCGCAGGCGTCGCAACCGTGTCCTTTATAGAAGGGCAATTGTCCGATCGTGGTGTCGAGCGAGAGATTGGCGAGAAACGGCATCGCTTCCGTCGACGCTTTCGCCTTCGCGTCGGCCAGCACTTGTTCGGTGAACCGTAGCTCGCGCAGTGTGGTCGCGGCACTCACCTTCGCGCCGAGCAGTTCCGCAGTGTCCGGGGTGTACTTGACCTTGCAGCGTCCGCAAATGCGGCGCACGAGCCGTTGCGCCAGGATCAGGTTGAGCGCGGACGCCACGTTAAAGGGCTCAAGGCCCATGTCGAGCAACCGCGTAATGGTTTCCGGCGCCGAGTTGGTGTGCAAGGTGCTCATCACCATATGGCCGGTGAGCGCGGCCTTGATGGCAATGCCACCGGTCTCCAGATCGCGGATTTCGCCGACCATGATGACGTTCGGATCTTGTCGCAGAAATGCTTTGAGCGCTGCGGCGAACGTCATGCCAATGTCGGTGCGCACCTGCACCTGATTGATGCCGAAGAGGTTGTACTCGACGGGATCTTCGGCGGTCATGATATTGACATCGCCATTGTTGATCTTGGACAACGCCGAATACAACGTCGTCGTCTTGCCGGAACCCGTCGGACCGGTGACGAGCACCATACCATACGGATTGGAAATCGCGTCCATCAGCTCGCGTTCGGCGCGCGGTTCAATACCAAACTTCTCGAGTTCGAGCGTCAGATTGCCTTTGTCGAGAATGCGGAGCACCACCTTTTCACCGAAGAGCGTAGGCAGCACGCTGACGCGAAAGTCGATCACCTTCTTGCCGACCTTGAGTTTGATGCGTCCATCCTGTGGCACGCGACGTTCGGCGATATTCAGCGACGCCATGATCTTGAACCGCGAGATCAAGGCCGCGCGCATTTTGAGTGGCGGCTTCATGACTTCTTGCAACGCACCGTCCACGCGATAACGCACGCGCAGTTCGTGCTCGAAGCATTCAAAGTGAATATCCGACGCACCTTTGTTGACCGCGTCGACCAGAATGGCGTTGATCAGTTTGACGACGGGTGCTTCGTCCACCTGAGCGGCAAGCACACTCGCATCGATGGCATCGTCTTTCTCTTCGATGACCTCGACGTCGTCGTCTTCGTCGGCGATGTCCTGCAACACCGACTGCATGTGGATCTCGGTCGCTTCGTAGTACTTCTCGATCGCGCCGCGCATCGAGTATTCACCCGCCAGCACGGCGACAATATCGTAGCGCGTGATGAACTTGAGATCCTCAATCACACCCATCGCCGTGGGGTCCGCGATGGCAACGGTGAGTTGCCGACCGTCGCGCTTGAGTGGCAGCACGATGTGCTTGGACGCCAACTCGGCGGGAATCAATTTTAGCAAACGCGTGTCGACTTCGAATCGCGACAGGTCCACCGCAGGCATTCGATATTGACGCGCCAACATTTTGACGACTTCAGTCTCGGGCACGAGCCCCATGCGGACCAGCGTCAGCCCGAGGCGTTGTCCTGGGTGTAGCGACTGCTCTTGTAGCCCCTTCGCGAGGTTCTCGTTCGTCAGCAATCCTTCGCGGACGAGCAGATCACCCAAGCGTTCGGACGTACGGTTGGAAAGCGCTACTGCCGGTGCAGCCATGGAGAATCGGTGCTACTCAGGGTGAGGGCGAGATACGTCAGGGGCGTCGCTGGCTGCCGTTTTGTAATGGACGGTACCGGCCGTCGAACGTCACGAGAGGGGCGAGCAGTGCAGCCGTCACCGTGCCGATGCCACGCACGTGACGCAAATCGTCGATCGAACTGAAGGATCCCACGGAGTCTCTTTGGGCCAGAATCCGGCGAGCGAGGGCTGGACCAACGCGCGGCAGTCGCTCCAACTCCTCCGCAGTGGCGTCGTTCACGTTGAGCGGGTAGTCAGGCGACGGCGTGGCGGCTCGGTCACCAAGTGTCGGCACCGACCCGCGCGGACTGGACCGCCCTCGGGCCTCTGCGCCACCTGTTGCGGCCTTGCGTCGATTTCGCCGTCCAGGCCGCGCCTGTTGCGCCGAGTCTACAGCGTCGATTTGTGCAAGGAGTTGGGATTGGGAAGGATCGGTGGCTGGCGAACCGTCCTCGCGCATTGTGGCCGCTGAGACGTCTCGTTCGAAGCGCTGGACCCCGACGAGGCGCACGCCGCCGCCGACGAGCGCCACAGCGGCGAGGAAAGCGAGGGCCTGACGTTCGGCGGTCGTGGGCATGAGCGAGGATAGTCGAACATCCTCGCGACACCGTTACCGAATGGTTGCCGGCGGTGCTTTCCGAACGCGGCCTAGCGTAGCTCGCCGGCGAACCACTTCAATTGAAAGACGACACTAATCGCCGAATTTGTCAGGCGACGGTTGTAATTGCGATCGAAGGTAATGACGTGCGACCCATTGAGGGTGAGCGTGTAGTTCTCGCTCAAGTCGGTATACGCACTAAAGTTTATGGCGCGGCGACCATTGTCGGTGAGTACCGATGTTGCGCCGATTGCCGTCGACGTCGTACCCGTCGCGCTGGCACCGCTCGTAGCGCCACCAACGACTGACACCGCGTCGTCCGACGCGTATGTGAGCCGTGCACGCAACCCACCGCGCGTGTTCCACGTCTTCGGCAACGTGAAGACGCGAGCGACGTCGACATTCATGCGTTTTGAGTCGGTACTGGTAATCGATCCCGGCCGGATATCTTCGCGCAATGTGCGGCCAAAGGTGCCATTGGTCGTCAATCCGCCAAGCCACGCCCACGTGATACCACCCTGCACCGGTTGGCTGCGTTCGCGCGTCTGTGTACGGTCGTCGATGCCACTCGAGCCGTTGGGGATGATCGTCTCTTGTCGGTTGACGCGGTACTGTCCGGTGAGTGTGACACCGGAAATGAACTTTGCCATCCGCACGGGCCGCCAGTTCCATCGCGCGTTGTAGTCGGGGAAGGAACGTTGCTGACTGGTGATCAGTGCCTGAAATCCGTCAAACGAACGTCGCGTCCACGTTTCCGAGTTGGTGTTGTCGAGCCGAGCGCCCACGGAAAGCGAAAATGGCAAGTTGAGCGATCCTGTCGCGTTCACTTGTCGCACGCGGCCTGCTGCGGTCGCCAGTCGTGATGACAGGCCACGAAAGTCATCAATGCCGCCTACACCAAACTGATAACCGAACCCTGGCGCAAACGCCGTGTTGTCGTAGTTGGAGGTAAGGCTTTGCGACCAGTTGACATCAATCGGCGCGAGCCAACGGCCGAGTCCGTGCAAGAATGTTTTGTCGGCGGTGCGCGTCATCAGCAGTCGTCCGAGTTCAAGCGACGTGCCGGTGCGCAACGTTTGGAATGCGCCTAGTCGCTTGGGCAGGCGAAACGCGCCAGTTGAGTCACCGTCTCGCAGCAGGGCGCGCGCGTTGGGATCTTTGTTGAGGTCAAAGCGCGACGTGAAGTCGAACCGGGGGCGGAACCAGATGGTGACGTTCGGCTGGAAGGCAAACGCCGATGTGAGCGACCGTTCGCGTTCAAGTCCAACCGACGCGCCAAGAACGCGCAACCGTTCGGCGGCCGCCGCCTGTCGACGGTCGGCGCTGTCCGGCAATGCGCTTGCGTCGCGATAGTCACGCAGGTCGAGCGTTTGTTGGGCAACGATACTCGCGGACGTGCCAGGCGTTGGCGCGAACCGCAGTTCGCCCGTGTTACGCCACACGTGCGTCAGGCCGTTCACCGTTTGCCCTGTATCCGTTGGGGATTCGGCCGCTTTCGTAAACGAGGTGAATGCATTCTCGGCGCGCGCCATTGAGCTGGTGGCACGAAACTGTGTGGGCTGCCAGCGAAAGCGCTGCGTGCGAAAGTTGCGAATCGCTTCACTGTCGCGCAGTCGCTTGGGCAACACACCAAACACGCGATTGATCACGCCGGGGAGTTTGCCTTCGCGGGTGTCGTCGTGCAGGTCGAGTGTGCCGCCAACCACGTAGTTCGCGTTGCTTGCTGTTTGGAACGCGCTCCGCGTTTCCCCACTCGCCCACGCGCCATTGAGCGCGAGTCCGTTGAGCACCGGCGCGTACCATCCGCCCGCCAGTGGTCGCGCGCGACGCAACGCGAGTGAATACCCCACGCGCGAATCTTTGGGGTTGCGTAACCCACTGATGCCCGCCGCACGTACATCGGTGCGATTGATGAAGAGCTGTTGAACGCCTGCGCCAGCGTAGTCGATATTGAACGGCATGACGATGCCCAGTTTGGCTGGCAGCATGCGTTCCAGATGCAATGTTGTGCCAACACTTACCCCACTCGTTGTCAGAAACGACGGCGTCTCGCCCAGTTGCCGGAAGTTGGGATCGCGTCGGCTGATGTTCAGTCGCACGTCGGCCAGGTCGGACGCATTGAGCGACAAGCCCACTTCCGCTGCGAAGCCAATGTCGTCCACCACGTCGGTAAGTCGCATGTCGTCAATCCATAACTCCAGTGAATCGTTGGCGAGGATTCCGCGCCCTCCGCGCGCCACGCTGTCTATGCGCACAAATCCCACCGACAGCTCTTGCACACCAGCCAGGTTTGGAGGGGTCACACTCGGATCGGCGCTGTAGACGATATATCCGTCCTGACAGACAGCGTAACGGCGCACGACGAGCCCCGTCGGCAAGCCGGAGCGCTTGATTAGTTCGAGGTCGGCCCCCGTGCACGACACTGAGTCGCGCGACGCTGTGAGAAAATTGTTCTCGAGCTGTGCGCGCAACGTCTGGAACTTCGTTAAGTCGACCCGCACTTCCGGTTCCCACGCACTCGCCGACGGCCCTTCACCCACCGGCGTGCGATACATATAGAAGTTGTGCTCGTCGCGACCGAGCTTGACGAATCCGTTCAATTCCCCGTTTTGCCCCCAACCGTTGCCACGTCCGCGCATCCAAAGACGCAGGGTGCGATAACCCATAAATGTTTTTGTACCTTCCGGAAACCGGAAATACGCTTCCGCACGATCGAAGGTGCGGAATTGCTGACCGGGAATGCCTGCCTGTAAACGCAAAGCGCGTTCGTTCACCTGGACCAGCGTATTGGTGAAGCCCGATGACTTATTCTCTGCCGCCTCGATCACGCCCGGTGGCGCGGTGTAGGGCAAGGTGGAGGACGAATCAAGCGTGCCAATGACGGACGCGATCACGTAGCCACTTGGCGGCCCAAGCGAATCGCCAGCGGCACCGGACAGCGGACGTTCCGCACGCTTGAGCCAAGGCGCACCAACAAGCCGAAACTTCGCCAACGCAATTCGGCGGAAATCGTCGTCTGGCACCAGCGCACTTGAAATCATCGTCATGCGCATCGCCCGCATGCGACGCAAGTTAGGGTTGTTCAGTTCTTCCAGTGGTGCGCGCCAGTTGAGTTTGATCTGCACCCAGCAGACAGAATCGGCTGTCGCGCCAAGGGCCGTAGAATCACTCTGTTGATAACAACGCCCAGTGCGTGTCCAGTTGCGGGTGTCGCTCAAGTCCACGGCGAAGCGTCGAAACTGCTCCTGATCCGCTGTAGCGCTCGTCAGGTTGAGACGGCCGTCGAGATCGATATCCTCCTCATCCAGCCGGTTGTTGCGCGCCGCGCAATTGCCGCGACTGTCGCCCAGTACGAGCGGTAGTTGTTGCACAACCGAGCACAGCGCGACCTGATTGGCCGTGGTGATGGTCGCTGGCGATACAGTGCGATCGACCACAACAATCGTGTCCGCAATATCCCCGGGTAGTCCTTTGTCGTTTTGCACGGCGTTGAACGTGCGTGACAACGGATCACGCTCGGAATCAAAACGATCGTACCCCACCAATCGCTTTCCGCGGAACGTTGTGTCGGGTCGTGTGCTGTTGGCCGTCAGGCCCGGTACGCTACTGACCGTCAGTGTCTCCGGCGCAAAAGCGATACTGTTTTCGCTAATATCGCCAAAGTCGAAAACGAGCGTGGGATTCCGCTTGAGCTTCGCCGCTTCCGACTGTACGAGCACGAAGAACTCCACGTTCTCGATACGCGACAGGTCAGCGCCGTTGGGATTGAGGACGGTGCGCACTGCTCGCCAGCGGTGCCCGGTTGGCGTTGTGCCCACACGACTATTCTCGCCGACCGTCCATGCATATCGACGGCGGTTGGTGAGTGGATCGACGTCAAAGATGCCGCCAGTGCGCAGCGGATACAGTTGCAGCCAGAGCAACGGCTCGAAGGGTTGCACGCCGCTCCCGTCGATGCGGACCAGTGGGTCAATCTGCTGAATCGTGAACTGCGGGAAGTTGCCCGCGCCATCAAAGCCGTTGTTCTGGAAGGCCAGCGTCGTCGCGCGATTGAGTGCGAACGGATTGTTGCCCAGCGTGGCAGACAGACGGTTGCCAAGCGACGGTTGTGAGCTGAAGTACCATGCGGCTTCGGAGAGCTGCACCGCGACGGCGGCGTCGCTCTCGAACGATTCGATGTACGCCTGATTAGCGGTGTTCGGTTGCGGCTTGCTCATTGCCAGCTCGCCCTGAAACTGGATGCGCGACCGCGCGGTGCGCGACCCAAACGGCAGCTTGGCCAGCGCGTTGGCGAGGAGCGGAGCGTCCCACGTCATAGAGGTATTCATGCCCGCAACGAGCGACCCATTGGGTTCAAAGCCAAGGGGTGGTCGCGTCAGGTCGGAGGCTTGCCGCTGCGAGATGGCGGTGAACGACAACTGTCCGTTGTCCAGTGGAAATTGCGACGTGAACCCCATGATGGTGGTCGGCGCCACAGCAAACAGCGGATTCTCCTCATAACGCACGGAGACCTGTCGCGCGCGCGGAAAGAGCGTGTCCGGTCTGCTAAACGTGATGGTGCCCAAATCGTAGTCCATCGTATAATCCACACCGCGCACCAGCAGTTGTCCCTCAAGCGCCACGCGTTCGGAGTTGGGGCGCAATTGAATGGTGGCAAGACGAATCGACTGCGTGGCGTCACCACCTTCCGACTGGTACTTGGCCAGGAGTCGATAGATCGCTTGTGGTCGTTGTGTGGAGTACAGGTATTCGTTGGGATACCGATAGAGCGTATCGTTGGCGGGATTGGCGAGCGGCTGCGCCAATCCAATGCGTGCGAACGGCTGCAACGACGGAAAGACCACGAAGTAGTCGCGAATGAGTTTCTGCGCACCACCACTGGCAATCGAAAAGTTGGGATCGTTTGGGCGTGGCCAGACGCGATTCTCCACGTCGAAGGCTGTCGGGTTTGTTGCCTGCGCCAGGCCGAACAACTGCAGATACGTTTCCCCACGCGACGAGTCAAACGGCTTCTCCTGATCGCCCGACGTGCCCGTCACAACCTTGAGCGTCACACTGGAGCGCTGCACGTCTTCACCACCCAAACGGTAGATGGACTTAATCTCGCGGAAGAAATAGTCCGCGTTGGACGACTGCAGCTCTGGCTCCCAGAGCAGGTTGGCAACCTGCGGTGCGTCGGTAAACTCAATATCGGGCGTGCCGCCGGTGTTAATGTTGCGCACCACTTGCCCATTGATCACCACATCGTAGGCGACGGCCAGTCGTTCGCTGCTCGCTTCCACAGGTTGCACCAGCGAGATCCAGAGCTGCGACGGATCGACGTAGTAGTCCACGTTCTCGCGCAACAATTCGTAGATCTGTCGCGATGGATTGCGCGCCCCGCGCACCGAGAGTTGGGGCCCGCGCGGATTCTGGTTGGTGGCACGCACCCTCTGTCGATACACCGTAATGCGATTTGGTCGTAGTGAATCCGGCAGCGCAGCCGACAACTGTTGCATCTGTTGCCGGTTGAGCATGTCGATATTGGGATACCCGCGCAGCTGCCGTGGGTCGACGGTGAAGAAAAAGCGTCGTGTTTCGATCTGGATGTCGTCGATGGTGCGATCGACCGATTGCTGCGAACGCTCACCCACGGTGAACACATTGTCGCGCGACACGTTGCCTTTCTGTTGCGCGGCAATACCAGTCCAGCGCATGGGACCGAGTTGGCCCGTCGCCTGCACGCCAAGGTTGCCTGCAGGGACTCCGGCAGTCAAAAATCGCGATGGCGGCATTTGCAGCGTGACGTTGCCAAATTCCACTCGCTGCAGTACTTCGTCGATCTTGCCAACGTACGCAATGGAGATGTTGTTCGAGGCATCGAACTGGCGCTGTGTGTCGTAATCGACGTTTACGTGCACTCGATCAGCGACTACGCCGCCGGCGATCATATCGAATTGGTAGTCGAACTGCGGCTGCAACGTCGAGTAACAATTGCTGCCGATGATGGTGCGTTGCAGCGCAGTACACCGCTCGTCTCGGCTGCGCTGCAGTTTGGACTCCAGTCGCGCACCCATATTGATGCCAAGATTGCTGCCAAACAGGTCGCCGCCCAGTTGGGTGCGCGCATCCGCGCCCGGGGGCCGCGCGGGAGCCAGGGGCACAAGCGCTGCCCGATTCGGGGCTGAATCCACAGATGCTACCGCAACCGTAGTAACTTGCGGCGCCGACGGTGGCGCATAGGCACGTTGCAGCAGCGCCGCCCAGCGACGCGCAAGCAGGGCATCCTTAGCCGTCGTCGCCGAGCGAACTGCTCGCGCCGCAACATGTGCGGGATTCGGGCGGTACGGTGCCGCGGCACCAAACGGTCCGAGAATTGGGAACGTTCGGAGCGTAAGCGGGTCCGTGAAGAGGCGCAACCCCGCGAGTACGCCAACCGGCAGGGTGGAATCGGCGGCCAGCTGGCCCGAATCGGGGCGCGCTGACGGTGCAACAACGGGCACACGTGACACGACCGGTGGCTGGGCGGCAACCGGCAGTGTGACGACGATACTCAACAGAGAAGGGAGAAGCCGGACGGCTCCCTTGATAATGCGTGTGAACACCGAGGAATTTACGTCGTGAAGCTTCTGACCCGCTATGTCGTGCGTGAGCACGTGGGCCCGTTGGTGTTCGCGCTGACCGCGCTGACGTCGCTGCTGATGCTGCAGTACGTCGCCCGACAGCTGGCGAACCTCGCGGGGAAGGGGCTGCCCTGGTCGGCGATCGGGCAGTTCTTTGTGCTGTCCCTGCCCTTCACTATCGCCATGACGATGCCGATGGCGGTATTGGTTGCCACGCTCTACGCGTTTGGACGCATGGCCGCCGAGCATGAGATCACTGCCTTCAAGGCGAGTGGGGTTCGCGTTCGTGCCCTCATGCTTCCAGTGCTCGGCTGCGCGCTGCTGTTGTCGCTGGCGATGGTCGCCTTCAATGATCAGGTCATGCCGCGCGCGAACCATCGACTGCGCATTCTGCAACAGGATATCTCGAGGACCAAGCCGACGCTCGCGCTGCGCGACCAGGTGCTCAACCCCCTCACCGAGCAGTTCTTCATGCGCGTGTCGCGCAGTGACGCGGAAACGAACAAGATGTGGAACGTCGAGATTTACGATCTGTCGCACGGCACCGAACGCAAGACCATCTACGCCGACAGTGGGACGTTCTCGCTTGCACCGAACGGTCAGGATTTGCAGCTCCAGTTGTACAACGGACACTCGCAGGAATTCGTCAAGGGAGACGCCCGCCGACTGCAACGCACGTATTTCGTGACACAAGCGGTGAAGGTCAAGGGCATCTCGCAAAGCTTCAGGAACTCGCGCTCGGATTCATACAAAGGCGACCGCGAGATGACCGTGTGTGAGATGCAGCGCAAGTACAACGTCTCCGCGATGGAGTTTGAACGGACACGCCAGGAATTCATCACGTATGCCGGCCGCGTCGCCAAACCGGGCCAGAAAACCATCACCGTGCCACGGAGCCGTCCGCGCACGGATGCGCTGGCGACCCTCTACTGCACGGGCGTGCCGGGGCTAGTTAGACCGAAAGCGGCGAAGGCGCAGGACGCGCCGCATTTGTACCCCAGCGCCGCGGTGTTGGCTCCGCGCATCGCAGCATTTTCACAGCCGCCCGTCGCCGACCAGCCACCGGTGGAGCAGCGGCCGCCTGTCACACAGCAGCCGACGGCAGCAGGGCAACAGCCCCCGGTGACGCAGCAACCGCCGGTGACTCAGCAACAGCCACCGGTAACGCCGCAACCGCCGGTGACACAGCAGCCACCGGCTGCCGTGCCAACAACAATTGCGGGCGCGCAGCCGGTCACTCCGCCTGCAACCGCTCCTACGCTCACGCCAGCAACAACGCCGAACGCCGCCGCACAGTTGCCCTCACCCGTGCCCGGACAACCCGGCGCGCCATCAACGGGTGTGGTGCCGCCAGTCGTGAGTCCGGCAGCGGTGACTCCGGTCACGGTCGCCCCCCCACTCTTGCCGCAGCCACCCGTTGTTTCAGCGATGGACTCGGCCGCGATGGCCCGCGGCACGATGCTCGCCGCGACCGCCCAGATGGACGAAACGCGCGATGCGATTGACGGGCTCCGCGTCGAGATTCACAAGAAGTTCGCGCTGTCGTTCGCCTGTCTGGTGTTTGTCCTGTTTGGCCCGCCGATCGCCCTGCGATTTCCGCGCGGCGGCGTCGGCGTCACACTGGGCGTAAGTCTTATCGTGTTCGGTCTCTACTACATCTGTCTGATGGCCGGTGAGGCGCTCGCTGACAAAGGTCGGCTGTCACCGCCGATCGCGATGTGGATGGCCAATTTCATCTTCGGCACACTTGGATTGGTGTTGGTCTCGCGCGTGGAGTCGACCACGGATTCATCGCGCGGTGGTGGCATTCGGGAGTGGTGGACTGACCGAAGTGCGCGTCGCGCCTTGTCGGCCACCATGGCCGCCGAACGCGCCGCGCTGACCCCGTCCGACGCGTGATGGCCAGAGCGTCTCGTGGTCGCCGACGTTTGATCACCCCGCTTGATCGCTACGTCGCCGCCGAGTTTTTGCGCATCTTCACGGTCACGACACTCGGGTTTCCGGTGCTCGTGTTCATTATCGACCTCGTCGACAATCTGCGCAAATTCACTGAACGCAAACTCGCCTTCAAAGCCGTCGCCCTCAGTTATTGGTACTGGATTCCCGACACCCTATTCATGGTGCTG
>JAYSVL010000406.1:0-4494 GCA_043718595.1 Gemmatimonadaceae bacterium | reverse complement strand
CGGGTTTGCTGCTGTCGGGCGTCGACACGCGAGGCCATCACGGCTATGTCGTCGGTGCCGGTTCGATGCTCGCGGATGGCCGTTCATATTCGTACGTGGCTGGTCGCTCGGTCGCCAACGTGGCGATCGCACCGTTGCCGGAACGCATCCTCTCGGCATTGCTCGCACCGTCCATCACGACGCTGAAACCGTCGGCGTTCACGAATCGCAAGAGCCGCGTTCATGGCGACATGATGGCCCGCGTGGCCGGATACCTGCGCACAATGCCGCCACTGCGTGATGGCGAAGGACGCAACGCGACGGCATTCCGGATTGCTGCCTTCGTATTGCACGCGTGTGCTGGAGCGACTGGCGACGCACGAACAGCGTTGCAAGTGTGGAATGAGCGGAACTGCGAGCCACTCGCCGAACAACGCGTAGAAGCGATTCTCGCGAACGCGGCACGCTACGGCGCAGCGAGTGCCGCATAAATGTCGATCGACCAAAACAGAGCAGAATTCGAAGCACTGAGCGCACCGTTGTGCGTCGAGCATGGCGCAGTTCGAGTCACCGCGAAGCGGTCCAAGCGCACCACGTGCGAGGTCCGGCTATTCGTCGATGACTTGCTCGTCCACTTGGACTCGTTCGACTTGGTATCGGCACGCGGCCGCGATTCGTTCGCGAAACACGCGACAGAGCCATACCGCGAGATCACGCGAGCGTGCCTCGTCACGCTCGCCGAACAGGTCGCCGCGCTTCCCGCTTGTTCGGACTCGCCAGCAACAATAGGCCACCGTCCGGCGCTCGTCACGCAAACGCCTCCCTACGACTCACCAGTCGCGCTCAATGATGTACTCACGGCAACGCGCGCGCAGTTGTCACAGCACGCGGTGCTGCCCCCGCACGCCGCCGTGACGCTGGCGCTCTGGGTGATGTTGACGCACTTCCTCGACCACGTGCACTACTTCGGCATTCTGCACGTGGTGAGCGCGACGCGCGAAAGCGGCAAGACACGCGTGCTAGAACTGCTGCACACATTGGCGGCGAAATCGTGGTCCGTGGTCTCGCCGACGCTCTCGACACTCTTTCGGACCACCGAGGCGTTAAAGCCCACCATCATCATCGACGAAGTCGACACGATTGGTGAGGACAAACGTTCCGAGTTCACGGCATTCCTGAACGACGGTGTACGGCGTGGCGGCTGCATTCCGCGCGCCGTGGAGACGCAGAACGGCGGCCACGAGGTCAAAGTATTCGAGATTTACGGCCCGAAGGTGCTCGGCTCTATTGGCGTGAACATGCCCGACGCTACGGTATCCCGAACGATTCGTATCATCATGCAGCGCGCGAGCCCGACAGAACTGCAATCGCTCCGCTCTTTCCGCATGGACCGCGCCGAAAAGGGCTGGGCGGGACTGCTGCGCAGCATGATGGCGCGCGCCGCAACGGACTTCGGTCCCGCGCTGGCAACGAAGCTAGACGGCGGCATTGACGACGTTCCGACCATCCCACTTCCGGATGGGATCGATGGGCGACAGGCGCAGATATGGGAGCCGATTGTTGCGCTCGCCGATCTCGCTGGTGGCGAGTGGCCCGCTCTCGCGCGGGCTGCATGCGTGGCCTTGGTCGACGGCGTGCGTGCAGCCGATGCGCCAGACCCGAAGACGCGACTCCTTTCGGACGTGCGCGCCTACTTCGATGAGGTGCGACACAGCTACGTCACGAGCGACGCGCTAATCAAGCATCTCACGGCGGACGAGTCGCGTGGCTGGCAGGAGTACCACCGCGACAAGCCCCTTACACCCCACGCGCTGGCGCGACTGCTCAAACCGTTTGGCCTGAAACCGACTTTGCGCCGCTCGGCGGAGCTCCCAGAAGGTCGCGCGCGTGCGTGGTCGCGCGCGGAGTTTGAACCCGTGTGGTCACGCTACGTGCCCCACTCAAACACCCCACCCTCTCCGGGAAGTGTGACAAGCGTGCAAAGCGTGACGGAACGTGACAAGCATGACGGCGCGGAGGATCGCTTGTCACACATTGTCGCGGATGGAACGCTTGTCACACTTCCCCAGACGGGTACGGCCATGCGCGACAAACCCGCCCAAGGAACCGTTCGGGCGATCACGCATGATGGCCACGTGTTGATGCTGGCGGCGAACGACCGCGACCTGACCGAGCTGCCGGAGCTCTTCGCCCGCGTCGAAGCATGTGAACCCTAAACGGCCGTCGTCGCGGCCCGCCGCACGACTGCGCTGTTGGCACTACCACGCAGTCTAGATGCATCCAATGCCGCACATGCAACTCTCCCACTCCCTTGCACCGGAACGGTCATGCCAGAGAACGCCAGAGCAGCGTCCCATCAATCCGCCGCGTCCACTGCCGAACTGCAAAGGCGCGACGTTCGCATTGCGATCCTTGAAACGGCGCTCGCCGAATCCGCCGCGACCCGAGCCATCGAGGCGGCCGGCGGCCCACTTGAACAACTCCTGCCCATGGTCATGAAGGACCTCCGTACCCGCGTTGTTGAGCAACGCGGCGAGAAACCACGTTTCGAAACGTTTGTCCACGATCCTATCACTCCAGCGTCGCCCCGCTTGAACCGCAATGGCCACACGATGACGGCCGACGATCTGGTAGCGGAACTCAAGGCCCACCCCGCGATCGGGAGGTTGTTCGAAGGCGGCCCGACGAAAAAGGAGCCGCGAAAGGTGTCGCTCACGCGGGCACAGTCGCGCGATCCGCTGTTGTACGCGCGACTCAAGGCGCAACGCGAGCGTGGGGAAATCGACAGCGCGTACAACGATCAGGGGCAGCGCATCATCTGACCCGGTCTGCACACCGCAGCGCACAGATTCCTTAAACGCGACCCATCATGACCCCTGAAGAAATCGCACAGTTTAGCGCGCCATTGTTGCCACGCGCTCGCAAAACCCGCAAGCGGACGAAGCGCGAGGCGCCGAAACGCGCTCCTGCGCCTACGCAAAAGCCGAAAAAATCACCACTGGCGGCGCCGGCTGACCTTCAGGGGAAAAGTGAAGGGTCAACGACGGCTGAGACTTCATCATTGCCACCGTCGGCGAAACGCGGTCGCCCGCGAATCACTCCAGACGCTCGCATGATTCGCACGGTGGAGCGCATGGCAAAGCTGGGGCTGAGCGACAAGCATATGGCCTACGTGATCGCCGTCGATCGCGGCACGTTCGCCAAGCTCCGGAAGGAGGAATTATTCGCCGCCGTGGAAAAGGGCTTGGCGAGTGGTGCCATGGCCAGCGGCGTCGCGCTGCTGAAACAGGTACGCAACGGCAACGTGGCGGCGATCCGGTGGTACGAAAAGACTCGGCTCGGCATGTCCGATCGCGTGGTGACGACTGGACCCGACGGCGGGCCGGTACAGCAAGAGATCCACCTGTCTGGTGCGGTGGCGATCGGGCTGTACCTCCCAGCGAACGGCCGCGAGGTCATGCCGATTGGCCACGCATCGTCGGTCGCGATTATCCCTTCGGACAGCGAGGCAGAGCGAAACTCGCCAGCGCCCGCAAGATGAACGGCCTACGCGAAATGAGACACGTCGTCATTGGAGGTCCACGGAGGCACTCACCAAGGCTATGAATTCGACTGCGCGCGATAGCGTCGTCTCGTGTTGATCGCAATTACATCGTCGAACTTCGATTCGGCGGCTTCGGCTACGCCGGCCGCGAGTGCAGCGGCGATCGTCTCACCCACTCTGTCGGCGGTATCGTGACGCGCATCGCGGTGCAAATGCGCGTACCGTTCCGTTGTGCTTACCTGCTTATGGCCAAGCAACGCTGCGATGACTGGCATACTCGCACCGGACGACGCCGCGACGGCGCCCACCGAGTGCCGCAGGTCGTGCGGCATGACACGCTCCGCTTTGTCCGGTGCGTTGAGCCCGCACGCATGTCGAACCGCGTCCCACAACCGCCGTGGCTTCCCAGCGGGCTTTGATGGATCGCTTGCGCGCGGAAATACCCACGGCGAGCCGGGCGAGCGGATCAATTCTGCAAGCAGCGTGGCAGCGGGCGCCGACAGTGGTCGGGCGGTGTCGCCCCCTTTCGTATGTCGATGGCGAACGACACGCGAGTCGAGGTCCACGTCGGCCCATCTCGTTGTTACCACTTCGGCCATACGCCAGCCCGTCAACAACATCAGCCGTAGCGCAGCAACGGCGAAGCGATCGGCGGGCCGGATGGTCATCCCTCCGTTCTCTCCCTCGTGTTGCATGTAGGCGCCACGCGACGGACGGGTGCCAAGCTTCGCCCGACGCACCGCCGACATGCCAGCTTTCTTCGCGCGCATTGTCGGCGACGGGGGTATGCCCTCGCGCTCTGCGCGTGCGAGCACGGCACCGAGTCGCGTCAGTTCCTCATGCGTCAAGAATCGCTGGCGCTTGGTCTCCTTGTAGCGTTTGATGCCGAAGACGGGATTCGCATGTGGTTGCCGTGCGCCATCCGACTCGGCGAACGCCATCAGCAACGACACCACGGCGAGGACACGGTT
>JAYSVL010000405.1:0-1576 GCA_043718595.1 Gemmatimonadaceae bacterium | reverse complement strand
CGTGTGAACCTACCAGCGATAATGCGCGAACGCCTTATTCGCTTCCGCCATGCGGTGCGTGTCTTCCTTCTTCTTGATCGCGTTGCCTTCGCCCTTGCTGGCCGCCAGCACTTCATTGGCCAACTTCTCGTTCATGCTCTTCTCGTTGCGATCGCGCGAAAAGCTGATCAGCCAACGCATGGCCAGCGCCGTGCGACGGTCCTGACGTACTTCGACGGGCACTTGGTACGTGGCGCCACCAACGCGGCGGCTCTTCACTTCAACAACCGGCTTGAGGTTGTTGAGCGCCTGCTTGAACACGGCCACACCGGGCTGCGCGGTCTTCGCTTCCACGATGTCCATCGCGCTGTAAAAAATACCTTCCGCGGTGGACTTCTTGCCCTGAATCATCAGGACATTGATGAACTTGGAAACGGTCTGGCTGTCGTAGCGCGCGTCAGGCAACACACTGCGCTTCACTGCACTTTTGCGGCGGCTCACTTCTTCTTACCTCCAGCTGGCGCGGCGCCCTTGGCAGCGCCCTTGGCAGCGGCGCCCTTCTTGGGCCGTTTAGTGCCGTATTTGGAACGGCTCTGGTTACGTCCGTTCACACCCGATGCGTCGAGCGTGCCGCGAACAATGTGATAGCGCACACCCGGAAGGTCTTTCACTCGGCCACCACGCACGAGCACGATGGAATGCTCCTGCAGGTTGTGGCCTTCACCGGGGATGTACGCCGTGACCTCGAGCTGGTTCGTGAGACGAACACGCGCAACTTTGCGCAGCGCCGAGTTGGGCTTCTTGGGCGTCGTTGTGTAGACGCGCGTGCACACACCACGCTTGAACGGATTACTCTTGAGCGCGGGCGCTTTGGATTTCTCCACCACGTCCTTTCGGGCGCGACGGACCAGCTGATTGATGGTTGGCATTCGCCTATGTGAGTGTTCGGGGACCTACATCTACGTGAATCGCGCCGGCGATGTCTCCCTCGGCGTTAACACCAATGCCAACAGCATCGGTAGCGGCAACGCGGAGACACCAAAACGCCCGTCATCATGCGAGTACTGCACGCATGGTTTGACGGGCACTGCCAGTCGCGGCACGGAACAGAATCTAAAAATAGCCGGTTCCGAGGTCGTTGGTCAACCCATCGCTCCTGCTCACCCTGGCCGAGAACGCTTGACGCGCAGAACGCACAAAGCGTTGTCAATTAACAATTTGCGCGATTCTGCGTCCCATAGCGCAGACCCGGACATCGAGCGTTCAGCTTCCAGCGCAACATTTTCGCGCTGAAATGAGTCATACGAGCAACTGGTCGGCCGAATAGTCGTAATTTCGGGTCCGTACCCCGTCTCCCGTCTCCCGTCTCCCGTCTCCCGTCTGCCCCTGTGCCGTCCGACTTCAGACTCCGCCTCCAGCACGCCATCGACGCCGACTTCCTGATCGACCGGGAGCTGGGCGGTGGTGGCATGTCGCGCGTTTTTCTGGCCACCGAGCGTGCGCTCCAACGACGCGTGGTCATCAAGGTGCTGCCACCGGAGCTCGCCGCTGGCGTCAACGTCGAGCGCTTTCGTCGCGAAATCCAGTTGGCTGCGCA
>JAYSVL010000404.1:0-1588 GCA_043718595.1 Gemmatimonadaceae bacterium | reverse complement strand
GATCACCGATACATCGTCACATTTGATGAGCGGCATGGGCACCGGCACACCACACGGGTGCAGCGCGGCCAAGAGGTCGTGCTCGCGACCGACATCATGCGCGATGCCCGGCTTTACGCCACGCGGCGGTCGACGTAACACCCACGCCTGCTCGTTTGCGCCTGAGGTAGCGCGCACGAGATAGGTCAGGTTGGAAAATCCGGCCGGGAACTGCGAGACGGACAGCGCGCTGTCTGTATCGACGAATTGCGGGAGCCTCGCACCCAGATATTGGCGCAACGCGTCGACGTCGACCTCCTCACCGGCGCGAGGTGTCACTGTAGCAACGGACTCCAGCGTCGGCTCGCTCACCGTCGCCCTGAGTTCAGGCCTGCGCGTCGCTCATACCGCGTGTCGCTCATACACACGTTCCGCTCATAACGCGTGCCGCTCATAACGCGTGTCGCGGCTTACACGCGTGTCGCTCATACACGCGTGTCGCTCATACACGCGCGTCGCTCATACACGCGTGTCGCGCGCGAGCATGTAAGGCTTAAGCGCCCGTCGCGCGATCACCGTCTTGTGCACTTCGTCCGCACCGTCATAGATGCGCGCCGCCCGTTCGTGTCGATACCACCAGGCCAGCGGCAAGTCGTCCGTCATCCCGAGTGCCCCATGCGCCTGAATAGCGCGGTCGAGCACGCGTTGCAGTGTGTTGGCAACAAAGACCTTGATGTACGCAATTTGCTCGCGCGCTGCCGCTTGTCCGTCGCGCGCGATCCGCGTTGCGGCATCCAACACCATCAGGCGTGACGCGTGAATTTCGATGCGCGATTCGGCGATCCAGAATTGCACGGCCTGCTTGTTTGCCAACGGTTCGCCGGGCGCGAGTTCACGCTCCGCGGCGCGGCGGCACATCAAGTCGAAGGCGCGTTCACAAATGCCGATCCAGCGCATGCAATGATGAATCCGTCCCGGACCAAGCCGCTCTTGTGCAAGCGCAAAGCCCTGCCCTCGTGGTCCCAGCAGATTGCATGCCGGTACACGTACGCGATCAAAACGCACTTCCGCGTGACTCGCCCAACCACCACCAGCCTCGCCCATCACGGAGATGTTGCGCACCAACGTGTACCCGGGCGCCGGCAGCGGCACGAGTATCTGACTGGCCCGCGCGTGTGGTGCCGATGCGTCAGGATCGGTGACGGCCATGACAACGGCAAAGGCCGCACCATCGGCGCTCGATGTAAACCATTTGTGGCCGCTAATCACCCACGAATCACCATCACGCTCCGCGCGAGTCGACATCCACACCGGGTTCGATCCGGCGTGCTCCGGCTCCGTCATCGCGAAGCAGCTGCGAACGTCACCACGCGCCAGCGGTTCGAGAAACTCAGACTTTTGTGCGTCGGTACCGAACTGCAGCAACAACTCCATGTTCCCGACATCCGGCGCCTGGCAATTGCAGACGAACGGGCCAAACGGCGTCCACCCAAGTACTTCGGACAACTGCGCGTACGCGTCAAGCGGCAGATCCAGCCCGCCGAGCGACCGCGGCAGAAACGGCGACCAAAGGCCGAGTGCCCGCGCGCGAACACGCAGTTGCGCGAGC
>JAYSVL010000403.1:0-4546 GCA_043718595.1 Gemmatimonadaceae bacterium | reverse complement strand
TGGTTGGGGCCGGCCGAACGCTCGGCAACGGCGGCGACAACTTTGACTGGGCCGATAGCTGGAAGGTGCAGGCGCGCGTCCAGAGGTCGGCGGCGCGTCGTACCGATGCTGTGTTGCTTGAACGGGAAGGGTCGGGCGCGGGTTTGCTCTACTTTGCCAGTGGAGCCTATCACTGGCGGCAAGTGGGCGCCTGACTCGTGGGATAACAACAGATTCGCCGCCGGATTTCGCTTGGATAAGAACAGATAAACCGCAATTTTCGTGGGATATCAACGGATAGGAACTGACACTGACGGATACAGCAAACAACAACAACAAACAACCTTTCTTTGTTTTGTTGTTGCTGTATCCGCTGGTGTCAGGTCGTATCCGTTCTGTATCCCACGAAAATTGCTGTGTATCCGTTGTTATCACCGCGTCAGTTGCTGATGAGATTCGAGGCGGCTCGCTCACCATTTTCGTTCGGAGTTAGTCGTGTCTGACGGTGAGGATGTGTCGCCAGCAAATTTCGAGTATCCCTTTGTGCCACTGCCGTTCGATCGACTCTCATTGGAGGAGTCACGAGCGCGTGCGCGAGCGTGCTTTGCGCGCATGGACCGCCGACGCACGACGCGACACTTCTCGACAGACGCGGTACCGCGTGAGCTGATTGAACTCGCGATCCGTACCGCGGGTACATCGCCGAGTGGTGCGCATCAGCAGCCGTGGACTTTTGTGGCCGTGTCAGATCCACTGCTCAAGGCTGAGATTCGTCGCGCAGCGGAAGACGAGGAACGCGAGTTCTACACCAACCGCGCGACATCGGAGTGGTTACAGGCTCTCGCTCCGCTTGGCACCGACGTACACAAACCGCACCTCACGGACGCGCCATGGGTGGTGGTGCTGTTTCGTCAATCGTATGGCATTGATGGCGACGGAGCAAAGCGCACTTACTACTATACGCAGGAATCGTGTGGTATTGCGGCGGGATTCTTTATTGCGGCCGTGCACGAGATGGGGCTGGTGACGCTGACGCACACGCCCAGCCCCATGGCATTCCTTGGTGAGCTATTGCAACGCCCGAGCAACGAGAAGGCAATGCTGGTGATGCCCGTTGGTTATCCGGCAGCGAACGCGCGTGTTCCGGACCTAGCACGAAAATCGCTCGACGAGATTGCCGTGTGGAAGTAGCCGAATTACCTGATCGACACGCGGATCGCTGAACGTTGCAACGAGTGTCGTCCCGGCGACATCAAAATAGCGATCAAAGGCAGCCCGTCCGGAGTGGACGAAGTTGCCGATGGGAGTGAAGGTGAAATGAACAAGGAAACCCGAAGTACTAGGCCACCCGCAGGATTCCAGATTTCTCATGCTAAGCGCGAATGAGTCAGCGCGAATGCCGCGGCGCCCGTAACTTCTGCAAGGCGCCGTCCAGCGCAGGGCGGATGACCAACGGCACACCAACCCACGCTCCGATGACTCGAACCGCTGCCTGCCTTTGCATCATGCTTGCGTCTTCCGCGCTTGCGCGTGAGGCTGGGACACAAAGTGCTCCACGACCGACCAACGACGTGCAATCATCGTATGTGAAGCGCGAGCTGCGTATCACGATGCGTGATGGCGTGCAGCTGTTTACGTCGATTTACACGCCGCGCGACACGTCGAAACGGTATCCAATCATGCTGATGCGCACCCCCTATGGTGTCGCGCCGTACGGTCCCGACGCCTACGCTACCGCGCTTGGGCCGTGGAGGGCGTTTCAGGATGACGGATACATCTTCGTCAATCAAGACGTGCGCGGTCGGTACATGAGTGACGGGTACTACCAGTTCATGACGCCACACATCGCCGACAAGCGTGGTGCGAAGGACGTGGACGAATCGACCGATACCTACGACACGATCGATTGGCTGACAAAAAATGTCGGCGGCAACAACGGTCGCGTGGGGACGTGGGGGAATTCGGCACCAGGGTTCTTTGTCGCCGCCGGGTTGCCCGATGCACATCCAGCACACAAAGCCGCGTATCCCTCGGCACCGATGATCGACTGGTACTTGGGCGACGACCGTCACCACAACGGTGTGTTAACGCTCGCGCAAACGTTCAATTTTCTGAGCGGGTTCGACCAGCCACGCTCGGGGCCAGTTACGTCGTATCCTGCGCGCCCCTCCTTCAACACCGGTGATGGTTACAACTTCTTTCTCGGTGCGGGTCCCAACAAAAATCTCTCGCCCGACCGTCTGCAGGGTCGCGTCGCGTTCTGGGACTCCATCATGGCCCATCCCAACTACGACACCTTCTGGCAAAAGCGCGGCATTTGGAAACACGTGAAGAACATCAAGCCTGCTGTGCTGACGGTCGGCGGTTGGTACGATGGCGAAGATCCGTACGGGCCGTTGCGCCTCAACAAATCGCTCGACAGCATGAGTGCGTCGACGCGACGCACGTTCGTGATGGGCCCGTGGACACACGGTGCGTGGAATCGCGGGGGTGACGATTCACTCGGGGTGCTCAAGTTCAATAGCAAACCAGGACAATACTTTCGCGACAGTATTGGCTTTCCGTTTTTTAGCTGCTTGCTGAAAGACCGTTGCGACGTGTCCTTACCCAAAGTCGCCGCCTTCGAGACGGGCACCAACCGATGGCGCACCTTCGACACGTGGCCGCCCAAGACAGCGACAGCGCGTTCGCTGTACTTCGCCGACGGTGGTCGACTTGCGTTCGACGCGCCCAAAGCGGTTATGGCATCGGACTCGTACGTGAGCGACCCAGCGCGCCCCGTTCCGTACACGTCGGCTGTCTCTTTCGGCTATTACTCACTCTACCCGATTGAAGACCAACGCTTCGCCAGCAGACGACCGGATGTGCTGGTATACGAAACAGAACCACTCGACAAGGAACTCACGCTGGCCGGTCCGATTGGTGTAACGCTGCACATTGCCTCGTCCGGTACCGATGCCGACTTCATCGTCAAAGTGATTGACGTCCATCCGGATGTCGCAGCAGGCGGACGCGGCGCGTCGAATCCGATGGACGGCTACCAGCAATTGGTGAAGGGCGACGTGTATCGCGCACGCTGGCGCCGATCGTTGGAGAAACCACAACCACTTGTCGCGGGCAGGCCAGACTCGGTGCAGTATGTGCTACACGACGTCTTTCACACGTTCGCGAAGGGGCACCGGCTGATGGTGCAAGTGCAGAGTACGTGGTATCCGCTCGTCGACCGGAACCCGCAGAAGTTTGTGCCCAATATCAATACCGCGAACGCGAGCGATTTTCAGCGCGCGACGATGACACTGTTTCGCGGCGGAGCCCGAGCGTCTCGGCTCGTGCTTCCTGTGTTGTCGCCAAATCCGGTGCCATAACGCAACAACGTCACGACGGCGCACCGATCAATGAACGGTGCGCCGCCAGGACTGCAACGTGTCGTCGCTTTACGTCTCTTTAACTACCACTCACTTGGGTGCATCCTTTCGGCTGCGGGCTGCGCTGGTTGCACTCGTCCGCGGGTAGCGGCACGATCGGATAGATGCGGTGCGTGGTCGAGAACTTTGGCAGGTCGTTGAGGCGTCCGTACCGTCGCATATCGACCCAGCGATGACCGTACTCGCCGAACAATGAATAGCGACGGTTGTACAACAGCTCGGCCACCAGATCACCACTGGCATCAGCGGCAAGCGGCGCGAGTCCACCTGACACCGTGCGAATGATGTTCAAGTCCTGGATCGCCGCCGCGCGGTTACCAAGCCCAATATTGGCCTCGGCGCGAAGCAGGATCAGCTCCTCATTTCGGATCAGCGAGATGGGCGCCACGTTCGTCGCGGCGATGTTGAGTCGCGTGCTGGAACTGATGCCCTGACTGGTGAGGGTGATCGTGCTGGTGGCGACTTTGCTTGTGCGTAAGTCAGCGGTGCCATCAGCACGGCGTTGCGCATCGGCGAGGAACGTTGGATGCGCCACGAGCGCCCGCGGTGACGCGTCAAACATGGGGTTGGTCGCATCACCGGAGGCGGTTGTGTACACGTGATTCACGCCAACCGCGAGTGTCGCCGCCGAAGGCGCCGCAGCGTTGATGAACGACTCGCTAAGCGCTGTGAGCGCATCTGCCCAGCGCGACCTGTTGGTCTCAAGTCGTGCCTTGAGCGCACGGTTGACGCGCAAGAACGTCGCCGGAGTATTGAACCCCGTAAAACCACTCGTCAGAGAAAACGAAAAAGCGGTACCGGCAGCACTGAGATGTGTTTTGCCTTCATCGAGCAATGCTGCTGCCCGGGTGAAACCTTCGTCTCGCGATACAAAATCGCCGAGTTTGTTCGCGGTTGGGTCGACGGTCAGTACGATGCCAAACGTGTCGCGCACGCGCAGCTGATCCATCATGGCGAGCGCCATGAACGTCTTCGTCAGCCCCTTGATACCCTCCTTTTGCGGTGCGGTGAGATCTGGTGCCTTGTCGACGATGTCGAGAATCGTTTGGCTGGTGAGTATCTGCCGGTATGAGCCCGACCACCCAATATCCACACCGAAACCACCTGGTGTGAGCGGTTCGACCAGCCACGACAGCACGAAT
>JAYSVL010000402.1:0-14856 GCA_043718595.1 Gemmatimonadaceae bacterium | reverse complement strand
TGCAGTCGTCGCACCATGACGTCAAACGCGCGGGCCAGCGTGCCCAACTCATCACTGGTGCCGAGATCACCAATCGGTTCGAAGCGCCCGTCGCCGATTGCGTGGGCCGCATCGACGAGTGAACGCACCGGTGCCGTGACGCGCCGCGTGAGCAGGTGTGTCAGCGGCAAGCCGATAGCCAGGAGTAGCAGTGTTGCCACCACGACCTGCGTGATCGCCTGATGCTGACCGATCTGCGTCGGCAGGAGTGAGACTCCGAGCTGCACGTACCCGATCGGCGGATCGTGTGCCGCCGGTGCCGCGCCGAGTGGATCGCCGCCGAATGCATCGCCACCAACGGCAGCGACCGGGATCACGACATCAAGCACGTCCTCACGGCCAACGCTGACCGCTCGCACTGATGCCGAATCATTAGTCACCGACGCCATGTCCCCGCCTAAGGCGGACGCACTGGGTAACAACACGCCCTTAAACGACAGGCGCAGCCGCCGATCGAGCACGACTTCGCCCGCAGCGCGCACGACACGCAGGTATGCCACATTCTCCATCGCGCCAAGTCGCTGGACGAGCGGCCGCAGTCCGTCAACGTTGCTCGTGTAAATCGCAAACTCGCTATTGGCCGCGATCAATTGCGCCATCGCCGTGGCGCGCGTTTCCAATTCATGCATGGCACGATTGCGCTCGCGCGAGAGCAGCACAAACGCGCTGCCGGCCATCGTCAGAAAAACAGCGCCGGAGACAAGCACGGAAACTTTCGTTGCCAGACTCGGGTGACGCGCGCGTCGCCAGAACGCCCGAACGGTCATCGGACGACCTCCGTGGCGCCGCGCAGGAGAGCTTGCGAGATCGTCAGTCGCATCATGTCGGCACTCCGGGCATTCAGTGAATACAGAATTTTTCGCGGGTGCACCGCCGCCACTGCACGCGACGTGCTGCCGTCAAGCAATCGCACCGCCAGATCTGCCGTTTGCGCCCCGAGGTCGGCGTAGTCGCGATCCAGCGCGTAGGTCGCGCCGGCGCGAACCCACTGCGCCGACAGACCAACAAACGGGACGCGACTGCGCAACGAGGCCAGCAATACGGCCTTCGCTGTTTCCGCGGTCAGGACGACGTCGTCGGGTACGCCCCAGATTACGTCCGCACTGGCCGACAGGGCCGCGAGTGCGGCGGGGATGTCGGACGGGTTCGTGACGCGCCGCGCCACCAGTTCGAGTCCTAAACCCTTCGCGATGTCGCGTGACCGGGCCACCAGACGCGCGTTGTCGTCACTGCTGAACAACACACCAACGCGTCGCACACGGGGCAGAATGCGACGCATCCATTCGAGTTCTGACTCCACCGAAAATTCGAGGACGACTGCCGTGGCACCACTGCCGACTGGCATCGCGCTCTCACGCGCCAACAGCGCACCGATCGTGGGCACCGCGTGAAACTCGGTTGCGGCGTACGCCGTTGCCCTCGAGCCGAGCGCGAGTACAAGATCGGCACTGGCTGCCACGCGCTTCCCGGCGGCATCGGGCGACGGGCCGTCGCTTTCCACCACGACGATGTCGGCGCGTCGACCGAGGTGTTCGAGTCGCCGGCGGAAGCCGTCCAGCAGGTCGCGTGACGCCGACGTTGCCGGGCCCTGCACGACCACAACGCGGGCCACGTCACGGACAGCCTCACGCGCACGTTCGCTCTGCGCCACGGCGGAGTGCGACAGGATGGGGCTGACCAAGGCGAGTAGCAGGGCCCACGCCACGGTGTAGGTCATGTTAACGCGTTATTGGCGACACAATGCATGAACGCGTCCTAGAAGACGAACGCGGCGGAGACGCGCAGGCTGCGACCGTCCTGGGTGATCGCGCGCTGCGCATGCTCAGCACTGACCGGATCGGCGTACCGCGCGTTAAGCGCATTGAACACGCCAACGGACAGGTCGAGCTTGGGCAGCAGTCGTCTGCTGGAGAGCACAACGTTCGAAACGACATGCCCGGCTACCGCATCCCCCCGCGTTGAGCGGCGGGCGCTCAGGGCGCGCACTTCGACACCGAGTTGCAAACGATCGCCCGCGATCGGGGCGGTTGCATTCAGATTGCCAATGTGCTGTGGCGAGTTGGACAACGGTTCTCCTTTCGCCGGGTCCCAGGCGCGCTGCAACGCGTAGCCGCCGCGTGCCTTGAAGGCCGTCAGATCCAGCTCAACTTCCGACTCGAACCCTTCGCCGCGACCCCGACCACGATTGCCAAACTGCAGCAGTCCGTCTGTTGGATCGACGACGAGGTCGATCAACTGCTTTGCCTCATACCGATACACGGTCGCGGTCATTTTCACGTGACGCGACAAGACGTGTTCGATCAGCAGCTCCGACGTCGTCACCAACTCGGGCGTGAGTCCGGGGTTTGCTTTCTGCGTTACGCCGCCATCCCCATAAAACCGCTCGTAGTTGTTGGGCGCCCGAAACGCGCTGCCGTACAGCGCCTTGGCCGCCGAACCTGTGCCGAACGTGTAGATCACACCGGCGCGCGGATGCAAATTGTCGCCGATGCGTGCACTGTGGTCATAACGCACGCCGCCGTTGAGCAAGAGGCGCGGGCGCAATCGGATTTCGGTCAGCGCAAAGACGCCGCGCGTGTCCGATCGCGTGTTGTCGGTGAAGTCCGGTTGCTCCCCGACAACGCCGAGCCCCTGATCCTGTCGCCAGTTGCGCGTATACGCGCCGCCGATCACCAGACGATGGGCACTCCGCACACGCCGCGAATACTGAAGCTCTGCAACAGCCCAACGCCCATGCGCCCAATCGACCGTTGTCGAACTGTCGTAGGGATACACGCCATCGTAGTCGTACCGATTGAGCACAAGCGAGCCGCTGATCCGCGATCGATCGGTCCCCGTTGGCCGAAACCGCAACATCACGTTGCGCAAGTTGTCGGTGTACGCCAGGCGTCCCTGATTGAACAGCGTTTCGTAGGCGGCCGTTGGCATCACTTTGTCGCGCAGATTGATCGTGCTTTCCAGCGCGATCGGCCCCCACTCGGCCTTGCCAAAGAAGCGGCGACGCGTCTCACCATCACGCCCGACCGCCATGCCATGGTTGGTCGACGGCGTATCGAATTCGCGGAAGTAGAGATCTTGTCCGTGCGATTGCCGATGTCCGATCGCCGCGTACAACTCGAGGCCGCTGGCTAAGCGACGGCCCGCATTGGCCGCCAGCTCTCGCGACCCAAAACTGCCGACATCCACGGAAATGCGCGCGCCACTGACGGCGCGCCCTCGCACGGTCACCACATTGATGATGCCAAAAAGTGCATTCGCGCCGTATACCGATGACGCCGGTCCACGAATCACTTCGACCCGCTCAACCGATGACAGGTCGACCAGACTCTCGAAGCCCACATAGGCACCGTCAAACACATTTTCGTTCACGCGCACGCCATCGACGAGCAGCAGAATGCGCGTGTTGTAGTCGCGCGGCCGGGCAAATCCGCGCGTTCCAACATATGAATAGGTCCGATCATTGGTGACGTAGAATCCACGCACGGTTCGCATCAACTCGGCCAGCGTTCGCCAACCGTAGGCCGCAATGTCGTCCGCCGTAATGATGCTCACCGACGCGGGGGCATCGGTCACCGCCTGATCGAATCGCGACGCACCGAATACGGTCGGGATCTCGTTCAGCAGCAGGGATTCGTCGCTCGTTTTTGTTGGTCGCTGTGCGTCGACGCGCTCGGTGACACCCACGAGGAGGGTCGAAGCCAGCATTGCGGACCATACCGCGCGTCGAGCAGGAGACATGAAACACGAGAGCCAGAGGGACGCCACCACCACGACGTGGAACGACCTCCGCCACCCGTCGTGTCAATCCCTCATCGACGAAGCGCGGCGCGCTCCGTCACAACCGTGTCTCGTCGGCCTAACCCCGCGCGGCGATCGTCCGCAAGGCGCGCGCCAGTCGATCCGCATCCGCCGGCGAGTTGTAGAGCGTAGGCGTGACGCGTACACAGTCACCCTTCGCCAGTCCCGTTCGGTAGAAAGTGAACAGCCCGAACTCATCCAGCAGCGTTGTGGCGAGCGCCTGATTCGCCTCGCGCGTGGTTCGTCCATGGATGCGAAACGCAGAGATCGCGCCGACGAGCGCGGGATCCTCGGGCGTCAGGACCTCAATGCCCGGCGTGGTCCGCACCGCGTGCACCCATCGGTCGCGCAAGAAGCGTAGCCGTGCGGCCTTCTGCGGCACACCGATCGATGCCTGAAAGTCGAGCGCATCGGGGATCGTCATGATCGTCGCAAAGGGCGTCGTGCCCGTGTGAATGCGGCTGTCAATGCTGGTGCGCGGCGCACTTTCGTCCGCGTGCGCGAGATCAATGGCATCAAGTCGGCCTTCGCGTATGTACAACGCGCCGGCGCCAAGCGGCGCACCGAGCCACTTGTGCAGGTTGAGGCCAACAAAGTCGGCGCCCATGTCTGCCATCGTCAGCGGCAGTTGGCCGAACGAATGTGCCGCATCTACCACCACGTCTACACCACGTGCCTTGGCCAGCGCGGCCACATCGCGCACCGGCAGAATCAGCCCGGTCTTATTGTTACAGTGCGTGAGCAACAGCAACTTCGTGCGCGGGTGCTTGTCGAGAGCGGCCGTGTACGCGGCAAGAATCGCATCGTGCGTGGCCGGTTCCGGAATCTCGAGTCTTGCCACCGATGCACCGCGCCGTGCGGCGAGCGCGTTCATCGCCCACTGCATCGCGTTGTAGTCCAGATCCGCGTACATCACCGTATCGCCCGCACTCACGCGATTGTATTGACCAATGAGCGCTTGCAGGGCTTCGGTCGCGCCGCGCGAGAATGCCAACTCGGTTGGCGTTGCGCCAACAAACGCCGCCACCCGTTCGCGCGCCGTCTGCAGCAGTGGCGCATACTCACGACGGGCGAAAAACGATGACTCTCTATTGACGCGATCAATGTGCCGATGGTATGCCGCGAGCACCGGACGCGACATCATTCCCCAGAAGCCCGCTTCCATATTGGTGACGCGATCCGTCACCCGATACTGCGCGGCCACGCGTGTCCAGTACGCTTCATTGCGCGCGACCTCGGCGAGGGGGCCGGACAATGGAGTCAGAGCTGCTGCCGAGTCGTCATCGGGTGACATCGCCATCGCGGCATGCGGATGGGCCGTTGTCGATACCACAGCGGCAGCACCCGCCAATGCGGACTGTGAGAGAAAATCGCGGCGGGTGGTCATGACAGATGGTCGGTTCGGGGGACGGTGCAGGGTTACAGTCTTGTTATTTCTTGCTCGCCGCCGCCTTGAATCGCGAGCGAATCTCGAGCAATGCCGCACTGTGGTCGATGTTTTTCTTGATGATGTCTTCGAGCATCTTCAACATCGCGATGTCGTCCTCAACACTGGTCGGCTCGCCACTGAGATGTGTGCCAAACCCGAAATGTTCGCCGGGCACCATCACAAGTTCGTTGCCGAGCACCACATCGCTCGTGCCGTCGGCCACGCGCACCGCGACAAACTTCTTACCAGTTTTTTCCATGTAGCTGATATGCAACCCATTCGCGGTCGACGGCCAAGCGGGATAAGCATGCGCGTGTCCGTCGCTGCCGACGAACGACGTTGATGCGGTCGTCAGATTCTTGAAGTTGCGTTCGAAAGCACCAACGTACATCAGGGCGTGTCGCATGAGTCATCAATTAGGAGAAGGGTCGGGCGTCCCGATCAGATAACCGGGCACAAAAGACGTACAAACGCATCGAGTGACTAAGCGGCCTCTTGTACGCGGAATACCAGCGCTGCGAGGGCACCACCAACCAGCGGGCCCACCCAGTACAACCACAAATCCGCGAATCCATCAAAACTTGCCACCGTCAACGCGGTCCCAACGGCTGGATTGAATGCTCCGCCGGAAATGCCGCCGCCAGCAAACGCCGCACACACAACGGTGAAACCAATGGCCAGTCCGTAAAATCCCTTGCCCTCGGTCTTCTTCGACGTCGCCACGTTGAGCACGACGAGCGCCAGCGCGAAGGTATAGAGAATCTCCACCGCCAGTGCTGCCGGCATATGCACGCCTGCGCCCGGGTGGATCGGTACGCGTTTCTCAGTGATATGCATTGCAGCAAACGCTGCCAGCACGCCACCAGCCAGTTGCGCCACCCAGTACTGCAACATCTCGCTCGCGCCAATACTGCCCCGAATCATCAGCGCCAGCGAGACGGCGGGATTGTAGTGTGCCCCCGAGATATGACCGCCCATGTACACCATCACCATCAATGTTCCGCCGATTGCAAGGGGCGCCATCGGGCTGCCCGACGCGACGCTCAAAGAAATCGACAGGACGAGAAAAAAGGTGCCGATGAACTCGGTGAGCAGCTTGGGCATGACGGGAACCGTGCGAGAATGGGCGGAATCCACGAGTGCGTGGAAGCGGAACCGCAACGATACGGCCCTGCGCGTCGCTGTGCCAGCACGACCGCCTCCGCTATTCGGACGTGGTTGTATGCACCAGGTGTCTGGGATCGACGTCTGACCACGTCGGCTGCGTGCCCTCCGGGTGCAGCACCAGACACGTGGCACCACTGCCAGCCATCATCCCAATTGCCACCGCACCGTCACGCGTCAGCTGCTGCGCGGCCGCGCGAACTCGCGGCAGTGTACTGGCCACCCCGCCATGGAACGACGAGACCACCGGTTCAAAATCATTCATCGCCAGATAACGCACGGATGACCAGGTGGCAAAGGCCTTGGCCGAAAAACTCTCCGCCTCCACGGGCTGACCCGCGGCATCGCGCATTCGCTCCGTGGCGAGCGCCGCGTAGGCGTGCGCCGTATTCACGCCTTCATCGCTGGTGATCAGCGTGACCGCCATGCGAGGCAGGGCCGGCAATGCGAGTAAGCGGTCACCGCGTCCCCATCCCCACGCCAGCGTCGCGTTGGTCGTGAGAAACGGCACATCGGCGCCAAGGGTGCCGGCCAGCGCAATGAGCGCTGCAGGTCCAACGGGCCGAGGTGACATGTCCTCCATGGCGCGCAAGACGGCGGCGGCATCTGCGCTGCCACCACCGAGCCCGCCGCCAACGGGAATGCGCTTGTCGATCGTGATGTCCCACCCGGTGTCCCAGCCGCTGGCCCCCACATAAGCGTTGGCCGCACGCCACGCGAGGTTGTCTTCCGGCGCACCGAGTCCATCGCGCGGCATAGCCACTCCGTCGCAGGTCAGCAAGCGCGTCTTGTCACGCACAGTCACGCGCACCACGTCATGTAACGCCAGTCGCTGCAAGAGCGTTTCGACGGCGTGAAACCCGCTGGCTTCGCGCGCCAGCACGCGCAGCCGCAAGTTGATCTTGGCGCGCGCCCGCACCACCCGAAAATGCGTGCGCGAACTTGTCATCAGGTCGCCGCGTCGCGCGATACCGCGTCGCGCGACAACGCGCCGACCGCGGTCGAAGCACCGGACCGCAGTGCCGTCATCGACAACCCGAGGCGCGTGAAGTAGTACGAACCGATAACGGTGATCGGGATGAACGTCAGCAGGTGATAACCCAGCGCCCAACTGACGGCCACATCTTTTGGCACGCCGTACACGCCGAGGGCGAGCGCTGCGGCTCCCTCAAAGGCGCCGAAGAACCCCGGCAGACCCGGCAGGGAGGCCGCAAGGCCAAGCGCGCCCTGTAAAAAGAATGCGGTTGATAACGGCGCGACTATGCCAACGGCACGCAGTCCGAGATAGATGCCGAGCGCGTTCACCATCCAGTGCGCGATCGCCCAACCGAGCACGGCGACGAAACGCCGCGAATCGCGCAGGACGGCGAGACCATCAACGCTGTGTGAGACGAAGCGCACAAGCGCGGCCTCATGTCTCGGTGCGATACGTCGCGCGATCGTCGTCGCGACGCTGAGCGTACGATGCGGCTGCAACACGACGGCGTAACACACCACCATCAGGATCACCATCACACTCATCGCACCGCCAGCCAGCTGCGGCACGGTCTGTCCGAGCAAGCGCGCACCAGCCGGAAACGCCGGATCAAGCATTGCCCCGAACATCATCGCGAACACGACGATCGCGTCAAAAATACGGTCCACCGCGAGCGAACTGATGGCCGTCGGTACCGACACACGCGGCACTTCGCGGGCGAGCGCGAGTGGCCGCGCCAGTTCGCCGACTTTGAGCGGAAATACATTGCTCACCATCATGCCGATCGCCGTACTGCGCCAGAGCGCGCCAAACGGCAGCACGCCGACACTCGGCTCGAGGATCGATTGCCAGCGTCGCGCCCGTAGCGGAAAAATGCACGTCGCGACACAGACACACGCCGCAAAGAGCCACAGGTTGGACGCACGCAACACCGTCAGCACACTTGCGAACGGTACGTCTTTCAGCACCCACCACAGCAACAGCGCACCGACGCCAAATCCGAGCCAGCCCTTCAGCCGATGATTCACGCGGGCTCGGCGAGGTCGAGCAGCTCAGATAATTCGGAGAACAGCGCGAAGGCTCGCGGTTCAACCGTGCTGCGTCGCTCCCAGTAGGGCAGCATCTCGTTACGCACTTCGCGCGCACGCATCAGCGCTGCGCGCCCACGATACACCAGCGATTCAATGGGAACGATCGTCGGCGACGGCGTGTCATCGATTGCGGGCGTTGCGCTATTCGTCCATGCATGCGTTGCCGATCGCACGCGGTTGGCCAACTCCTTGTCGGTCAGTTCACGGTCCATCAGCTGCTGCGCGAACGACTGCACGGCGGCACGTTCCGACGACAGTTCGAGCGGTGCGCGCGCCATGCGTGTTGCCAAGGTGCTGACACTGGCCGCGCCATAACTTTCGGCGACATCAGCAAGGCCAAGAAGACTGCGACGCACCGCGTCCGATAGGGCCAGCTGCGACGCGCCGACTGGGCTCGTTGCGAGCGCCGCTGTCTCGCGTGCAACACCGTCTGCCGCCGCCGCCATGTCGACGCGGAATCGCTGACCGATCGTGATCGGTGGTGACGAACTGCGGGTCACGAGCGCCGGCAGACCGTCTTCCGGGAAGAAGCGGTTGATCGGCACGATCTGACTGGAGGGCGACTGCACCGGTCCGGCCGCAGATAAGTAACCCGCGGCTACCGAGGCAAGGGCGACCGACTGCGTGCGACTGCGCCGCTGCTCGTGATCCGTCCAATGCAGCGCGCTGGCCACGAGCGAACGCATTTCGATCAACGCGGCGCGCAATGCCGCCTGCAGACGCGGATTCCAACTGAGTTCGCCATCGCGGAGACCTGTCGCGAGTCGCTCCAGCGTCGACGTCAACTCCGCCAAGCCCTCCAGACGCGTCATCGTCGAGCTGCCGCGCAGCGCGCGCGCATGCGTGAGGAACGCCGTGGGATCGGCGAGTCGGTCCTTCGCGCTGGCCAGTAGCTGGTCCAGTCGATCGAGGTACTCGTTCGCTTCTTTCTGGAAAAACTCGAGGAGTGCGGCCGGAACGGTCATGAAATCAACGAGGGCGAGCGGCGTCCATGGCGGCGCGGATTTCGCGCACGGCGTCAGCCAGACCGATGAAGATGGCGCGACCAACGATAGCGTGTCCGATATTCAGCTCTTCGATCTCAGGGATCGCCGCAACTGGGCCGACGTTGAGCACGGACAGTCCGTGACCAGCGTGTACCGCCAACCCCAAACCGGCGCCCACCGTTGCGCTGCGCGACAACGCGGCCAGCGTTCGTGCATCGGTCGGCGCATGCGCATACTGTCCCGTGTGCAGTTCCACAGCGTCCGCGCCAAAGGCGTGCGCACGCTGCACGGCATCTTCCGTGGGATCAATAAATAGACTGGTGCGAACCCCAGCCCGTTTCAACTGCCCAATCGCACGGTCGAGCGAAGCGGCGCTGCGATCCATGTCGAGCCCTCCCTCCGTCGTCACCTCCTCGCGACGCTCCGGCACAAGCGTGACTTCCGCCGGTTGCAGCGCGACAGCGAGCGCAATCATCTCGTCGGTCGCCGCACACTCCAGATTGAGCGCGCTGCGGCGTTGTGTGGCGAGGCGATGAATGTCGTCGTCTTGTATGTGACGTCGATCTTCGCGCAGGTGCGCGGTAATCCCGTCCGCACCGGCGGCTTCACAGAGTAGCGCGGCCGCGACGGGGTCGGGCGTGCTCCCCCGACGCGCTTGCCGGACCGTGGCAACATGGTCGATGTTGACGAACAACCGCTGATACCTGAGAGCCGACGACAGCACTAAACGCTCCCCCGCGTGAACCGAAAGTTGCCCTGGCGGCGCCGGCACATTCGCGCTGGCGACACCACCGGCACTACCCCTCGCACTAACGTTACTGGTTGGTCAGCCAGTCATGCAGTATCTACGAATCACATCGAAGCAGGAGGAGTCTGTGCGTCGTCTGGGAATTGTGCTCGCAAGTCTGTTTACGCTGGCCGCGTGCACGCGGACCGTGATCACCACGATCGTTCCATCGTCGACGTCGGGCGCCGCACCCACAACCGTCGGCGCCGCAACGTCGCGCGCCGCGGTCGAGGGTTTCTTGACCGCGGTCAAGACGCAAGACCTGCAAGCCATGTCTGCGCTCTGGGGCACGGTCAAGGGTCCGGCGCGCGATCAGATGAATCGCGAAGAGATGGAGAAACGTCTCGTTATCATGCAGTGTCTGCTCATGCACGATCGCTGGCGTTTCACGGAAGACGGGGCGCGCCTCCTCACCGGAGGACATCAGCAATGGATGGTCGAGCTCGGACGCAAGGAATCCGTGGCGACGACAAAGTTCGCCACGGTCAGTGCCCCGGGCGGACGATGGATGGTGGAAGACGTCGACGTCGTGCCGCTCAAGGATTTTTGCCGCTAATCATTGGTGTTGCTTCGCACGCGGCGAAAAATTTGCGCACCCTGCTAATATTCCGATAGCTCGACGAGAACACCGCCGGTGGCACTCGGGTGGAGAAAGGCGATGCGTTTGCCCTCTGCACCCAGACGGGGAACTTGGTCGATCAACCGAAGGCCGGCCGTTCGGCAACGCGCAAGCGTGTCGTCGAGATCGTCCACGGCGAAACACACGTGATGGATGCCCGGTCCGCGTTTGGACACGAATTTTCCGATCGGCGAGTCTGCGGACTTGGCTTCGAGAAGTTCGACCAGCGACGACCCGGCAGCCAACCCGACAATCGCCGCGCCGTCGGCATCGTCGAGTGGAACCTCGGGCAAGCCGAGGACGTCACGGTAAAACGGCAGCAGCGCTTTGAGGGACTCGACGGCAATCCCAATATGGGCGATGGTGGTGCGGCGGCGGACAGGCTCGGTCATGTCAATCGTGGCGTGGGCGGAACCTGAATTCTAATCTTGACGACAGGCGCAGGCGTCCGACGAGAGTCGACCAGGCGCAACGGAGCGAGCGATGGGACAAGCAGTAGAAGTGGGCGACGACAATTTCGCCACGGAAATCGAAGGGCACGCCGGACTGGCCGTCGTGGATTTTTGGGCGACCTGGTGCGCGCCATGCCGCATGATTGCGCCGATGGTCGAACAGCTGGCCACGGAGTATCAGGGCAAGGCGAAGGTGGCGAAACTGGACGTTGATAGCAATCAGAAGACGGCCATGCGTTTCAACGTGCGCTCGATTCCCACCATTCTGTTCTTCAAGGACGGGAAACTTGTCGATCAAGTCGTCGGCGCCGTGCCTCGGCCAGCGCTTGAGGCCAAGTTCAAGCAGCACGCTGCTGTCGCAGCGTGATCGACGGTGTGACCACAGCGTGACGTCGGTGCCCGGTGCAATGCGCACCGGGCATGTTCGTTGTAACCATCGACGGCATGGCATATTTGCGGCATGCCCGACGACGCAACCTCAGAGGCTCCAGAACAGCACGCTCTGGCCATCGCCGGGCACGCCAGCGACATGCTGCCCGAGGCCGCCAAAATCCCTGCGCTTTATGTCGTGAGCACGCCCATCGGACACCTGGGTGACATCTCGCTGCGCGCGCTCGCCGTCCTCCAGCAAGTCGCCGTCATTTGTTGCGAAGACACGAGGCAGTCGCGGACCTTGCTGTCGCGCTACGGCATTACCACAGCCACGGTGCCGCTGCACGAGCACAATGAAGCGCAGGCCACCCCTCGCGTCCTCGGGCGCATCCGCGCCGGTGAGGCAGTGGCACTCATTAGTGATGCCGGCACTCCGCTGGTCTCGGACCCTGGAGCGCGTCTTGTGGACGCGGTGGCGGTGGCCGATCTGCGGATTGTCCCGGTTCCCGGCGCGTCGGCCACTCTGGCCGCCCTCGTCTCCGCGGGCATTGCGCCACACCCGTGCACCATTCTGGGCTTCCTGCCGCGGAAAGGTGGAGAGCGGCAGGATGCGCTCCGCATGGTCGCCGAGCTGCCGCACGCGGTGATCCTGTTTGAAGCGCCGAGTCGGCTGGTGGCAACGCTGCGCGACCTCGCTGGTGTCGCAGGGAAAGACCGTCGTGCCGCCGTCGCGCGAGAACTGACGAAACGGTACGAAGAGATCCGTCGCGGAACGCTGGACGAACTCGCCGCGTACTACGAAGAGTGCGGCGTGCGTGGGGAGATCGTGATCGTGGTGGACCGAGCCGTCCCGCAGGTGCAAGACGAGGAAAGTCTGACGGCGACGGCGCAGGTATTGCGGGCAGAGGGTCGACGTCCGCGTGACATCGTGCAATTGTTGATGGACGAACACGGCGCTAGCCGCAATCTCGCCTACCGTATTGCTCACGAGACCTGATGCGGCATCTACGATCACCACTCCTGCTTACCTGCGTCGCCCTTCTCACGGTGGGCGCGCGTCCGTTCACCGGTCGCGCCACAGCCGCCGCCGAACACCGCGTCTCCTCTGCCGCGACACCGGGCAGACTCGCGATCGCCCGACTGCAATACGACGGCGGCGGCGACTGGTATGCGAATCCGAGCAGTCTGCCAAACTTGTTGCGGGCGATCGGCGAACGCACCGCGCTCCCCATTGAACGGACGGAGGCCAAAGTCCGCCTCACGGATTCGGCGCTCTTTGACTTCCCATTTCTTCATGTCACGGGACACGGCGAGATCAAGTTCAGCGACATTGAGGTGCAGCGACTGCGCGAATACCTGAAGCGTGGTGGTTTTCTCCATGTCGATGACAACTATGGGTTAGACGAGAGTTTTCGGCGCGAAATCAAGCGCGTGTACCCCGATCGGCCACTCGTCGAAGTACCGTATTCGCACCCCATCTATCATCTGGTGTACGACTTTGCGAGCGGACCGCCGAAGGTCCACGAACATGATGGGAAGCCGGCGCAGGGCTTTGGTATTTTCATCGGAAATCGACTCGCCTTGTACTACACCTACTCCGCCGACCTCGGCAATGGATGGGAAGACGTGGGCACGTACACGGATCCGCCGGCCCTCCACGAGCAAGCCATTCGCCTTGGCGTCAACCTCTTCACGTATGCCGTGACCAGTCGGGTGCAGCCATGACCGCGCCAACGATGTCGGCCGGATCAACGCGCCCTGAGGCGTCTGTGTTAGAGCATCGGCTCGCCCGCCAACAGCGCGCGCTGCGCACCAAGTCCCTTGGCGCGATCGCGCTGTACGTGGTCGCCCTGCTTGCCGTGTGCGGTGCCATAAGCTCGATGGCGTTCGGCAATGGGCGCTGGATGGACGTGCCGGCCGCGTTGCCGACCGTCGTCTGGTTCGCGCTGGCTGGTGTGAGTGCCGCACTCATTCTTCGCAATCGTCGTCGCGACCGAGCGCTGTTGTCCACAACATCGCTGGCGCGGGCGATCGAAGTGGAGCAACAACTGCGTGCGGGTTCATTGCAAGGCGCACTGGAAGTCGGCCGCAGTGGCGTACTCGGTGCGCGTGCCGCACAAGACGTCGCCAAGCGTCTCACAGCCGCGATACTCGTTCCGAAGTTGTCTGGACAGCTACGACGCGTACTACTCGTGGCGCTCGCTGCAGCGGCTGTTGGTGCTGCCACACTCGCGTTGGCCAGCAAACGTGCGCCTGACGGCCTTTCAGCGATGCTCCATCCGGTGCGCGCGTGGCGAGGCCTGTTGCTGCCGTCGCTCACGTTTGATGCGCTCCCCTTGTCAGTGCCACGCGGTATGCCACTGACGGCGCACATCCGGGCCGAAGGTCGACGCGCTGTCACCGTCTCCCGTCGTGCATCAGGTGAGGCATGGCACGACACCACACTCACTGTCTCTGCACTCGACGGTACGGCGTTGCTGGCACTTGGCCCGGTGCGTGCACCGATCACCTTGCGTCTCAGTGATGGACGCGCACCAGTGGCCGAAGCGACTATTGCGGTCGCCGACCGCGGATGGATCGGCGACGTCGCGCTGTTCGCCCAGTACCCCGCGTACTTGCAGCGCGCTAACGAGAACCTCGAGCCGGTGCCTCCGCTCCGCGTACCGCGCGGCACCCGTGTGCGCGTCACGGCGACGCTGCGCGGTGGTGCACAGCATGCCCAGCTCACCGATGATCGCGACACGATCCGGCTTGTTGTCGATGACGCGCATTCCGCGACGGATGCCGGGGCAATCGCGGTCACCGGCGTGCTGCCGGTGGACCGTGATGGCCGGTGGCACTGGATCGCATCGTCGGCGCCGCGACCGGATGGCAGTGCCGGTGGATTGCCGCCCGAGCTTCCTGATGCGCTACCGTTTGTTGTGGTGCCGGATCACGCGCCCGAGGTGGTGATCCGCGCGCCCGCAACCGACACAGCGATCGGAGCGCGGGGTGTGGTGCCAATCATTGTGCAGGCCGCTGATGATCACGGCGTGGGCAACGTGGCGCTTTCAGTGTGGCGCGAATCGGCGACACCAGGCACCGCACAGCGCGAACGCATTGACGTTGCCGATCCTGCATCACCGGTATTCATCGGTGGCGCG
>JAYSVL010000401.1:0-1600 GCA_043718595.1 Gemmatimonadaceae bacterium | reverse complement strand
GCGGGCATGTGGACGACATCGATCACCTGGGCAATCGCCGTATCCGATCGGTGGGCGAGCTCATTGCCAACCAGTTCTCGGTGGGCCTGTCCCGCATGGCGCGCCTGGTGAAGGAGCGCATGTCGATCAACACCGATCCGGAAAAGATTTCGCTCGACGACTTGGTCAACGCCCGTACGGTGTCGGCGGTTATTCAGGCGTTCTTCGGCTCGTCGCAGCTTTCGCAGTTCATGGACCAGACCAACCCGCTGGCCGAGCTCACGCACAAGCGACGCTTGTCCGCGTTAGGCCCGGGCGGACTCACCCGCGAGCGCGCCGGCTTCGAAGTGCGCGACGTGCATTACTCGCAGTACGGGCGCATGTGCCCCATCGAAACGCCGGAAGGTCCGAACATCGGACTCATCACGTCGTTGGCCTGCTTTGCGCAGGTGAACGACCTGGGCTTCGTGGAAACGCCGTATCGCACGGTCAAGAATGGAAAGGTGACGAACGAGTTGGCGTGGCTCGATGCGAACCGTGAAGAAGAGACGGTGACCGCGCAGGCCAACGCCAAGCTGAACGAAGACGGCACGTTCGTCGACGAGTTGGTGCTCTGCCGTCAACGTGGCGACGTGCCGATGGTTTCATCCGACCGTATCGACTTCATGGATGTGGCACCGGAGCAGCTGGTGTCCATTGCCGCAGCCATCATTCCCTTCCTCGAGCATGACGACGCCAACCGCGCGTTGATGGGCTCGAACATGCAGCGACAGGCGGTTCCCCTGCTCAACCCGCAGACACCGCTGGTGGGTACGGGACTCGAGTCGAAGGTGGCACGCGACTCGGGCGCGGTGGTCATTGCAAAGCGCGGCGGGGTGGTCACACGCGTCACGGCCGACGAGATCATTGTCGACGCCGGTCCTGCCGAGCGCCTGCGCGGCGCCGGCGACAAGCCGCTGGCCCGTCTCACGCAGCAGGATCGCTACAAGATCAAGAAATATCAGCGCACCAATCAGGACACCGCCATCAATCAGCGCCCGATCGTCAAGCTCGGACAAAAGGTGAAGGTAGGGGAAGTGATGGCGGACGGCGCAGCCACCGAATTCGGCCAGCTCGCGTTAGGCTCGAACGTGCTGGTGGCGTTCATGCCTTGGTACGGGCACAACTTCGAAGACGCCATCGTGCTCTCCGAACGACTGGTGAAGGACGACGTGTACTCGTCGATTCATATCCAGGAACTCGAACTGCACGTGCGTGACACCAAACGCGGACAGGAAGAGATCACGCGTGAAATTCCGAACGTCGCCGAGGAGTCACTCGTCGATCTCGACGAGCGCGGTATCGTGCGCATCGGGGCGCATGTGAAGCCGGGCGACATACTCGTCGGCAAGATCACGCCGAAGGGCGAGACGGAGCTGTCGCCCGAGGAAAAGCTGCTCACCGCCATTTTCGGTGAGAAGGCGAAGGATGTGAAGGACTCGTCGCTCAAGGTGTCGCCGGGCATGGAAGGCGTCGTCATCGACGTCAAGATTTTCTCGCGTATCGAAGACCAGGTGGTCGAAAAGGACCGCGGCGAACGCATTGGTGAAGTGCGCCGCCTCGAGGGTGAGGAAAAGGTGCG
>JAYSVL010000041.1:0-8282 GCA_043718595.1 Gemmatimonadaceae bacterium | reverse complement strand
AACAAGGGTGGATTCCCGGTCCGACCATTATTCCGTCGGGCCTTATCATTGGCGGCTTGGGCGGACAGTTCTCGCCGAATCCGGAAATGGCGCTCGATCGCAAAATTGTCTGAAGGGAATACCTCGAAGCCGACACGCCTGATGAAATCGTGAAGGCTGTGCGGCAGAACGCGCTCCTTGGTGCGCGCGTCATCAAGATTTGCGTGGACTGCAAGCCGTGGGGCTCTACCACAGATGAAATACGCCTGGTGATCCGCGAAGCCGCCAAGGCTGGCCTCAAGGTGGAAGGCCACGTGCAAACCATCGACGGCGGAAAGCGGGCAGTCGAAGCCGGCGTATGGTCAATTGCCCACGACAACGGCATGACCGACGAGCTGCACAAGCAAATGGCAATCAAGGGTGTGTGGCGTGCCGGCACCGAAACGCCGATTTCGCTCACGGGACACACGACACAAGCGCGCAACACACGAACCGTCGCTATGCTCCGAAACGCGTGGGAGAACAAGGCACCACTCACCTTCTCCACCGACGCTGACTACTGGGTGCCGGGGAAAACTCGGGGTGAGGTTGCAATCGAGTTCATCGAGACATGGAAAGCGGCCAAATTCCGAACGTCGACATTCTGCGCGCGATGACAATCAGCGGTTTCAAGGTCAGTGAGACAGAGAAAACCCGCGGACCCATCAAGGTGGGAATGTTCGCTGATCTCATCGCGGTGCCGGGCAATCCCATTGACTCCATCGATGCGCTGCGCGATGTCCCGTTTGTACTGAAGAACGGGATGGTGTTCAAGAAGGGCGGAGTCATGATGCCGGCAGCCTTCTTTTATGGCGGGCCGGTGAACGGCTACAATGCTCGTTAGCACCGGCGGCGCCGCGCCATTGCCCTAAGTTTGCCACTCGGCACGTCTAGCCTGTAACGTTCACCCCGCTACCAGACGTCGCAGACGCAGGGTGTTCGCGCGTTCGACGGCGACGGTATCCATGGTCACTGAGGTGGTGGACCCATGGGCGGAAGGCGGCGCTGCCACTCCTCACAGGTCGGCGCGGGCTCGCGCCGCGGAAACCTTGGAAGCTGCTTCAGCTCAGCGGGCTCCCCGAAGCTGAAGAATTGCACCATGTCGAAGAAACACGAGAAGGGAACGGTGGGCATCATCACCAGTTGGTAGCCCTCCGCGCGCCGCTGCTGTCCGGGGATGTTTGCCAGGGTATTGAACGCATCGAACAAACGCGCGAAACGCAGTGGACCGGCGTCCCAGGGATCGACGCCAAGGTCGAACATGATGTTTGCCACCGTCTCGCGCGCCTTCGGATCGTTGCCGGCAACGAGCACGGTGGCCCGCGTCTTAGTGAGCAGCGGGTCCGTGAAATAGACGATATTCGGCAGGTTGATCCTGACCACGCGCATGGTCGGATGCCGGGACTGAATGCGCTCCGCCCGCGCGCTGTCGGACGTGAGTTCCTGGTAGCCATCTGCCGCCACCTTCTTGTCGCCGCCGCTGACGTCGATGACAACCTTGCCGCCTAGCTCGCCCAGGGTGCCCGCGACGTCAAGGACCACTTCACCGGGGACCGCGAGCACGACCACTGGCGCCTGCGACGCCGCCTCTGGCTGACTGACCACCGACGCGTCAGGTCCGGATCGCTGGACCAGTGCCCGCACCGCTTCACGACCGGGGTCGCGGCTGCCGTAAATCACGCGATATCCCTGCGCGCCCAGCGCCGGTCCAAGCGCACCGGCGAGAGTACCCGTACCAATGATCGCGACGGCACCTTTCTGCACGGCCGGCGCAGGAGGGTTCTCGGCGGAAGGCTTTTCGACGGCAGGGGTCCCGCAGGCTGTGGTGATCGCCAATACGGCGAGAAAGAAGTGGCGCAGCTGAAGCGTGCGGTTACGTGTGAGCACTTTGGGTCCTGGCTGGTGAGGAGTGCCATGAGCCCCGGCTTTCGCCGGCTCCTGGTCTATACGGCCTACAACACATTCTACGCTGGTGCATGGCGCTATCTCACGTTCACATTCGACGACGCAGGCAACGCGCAGAAATCATACGTCAACGGAGCGCTCATCACATCCACCTCGTTTTCGCCATCCATTGCGTTCACGGGCCAAGGCGCGAACACCATCATTGGCAAGCACAGCTACAACGATGTGGGGTATGACTTTGACGGTACGATTGATGTGATCGGTCGCTTGATTTCACGGCCCCGGCGAGTCGGCCTTGATATCAGCAAACGCCTCAGTGCTCGCGCGCACCCTGACGCATCCGCGACTTGGCACACCAATGCGACTGATCGATCTCGGCGTGTTCGTGGCTGAGCATGACGATCACCATCTCGCTACGATCGGTGACCTGATCTGGCAACAAACGACAAACAGCATTTGACGCAGCGATAAGCGACGGGTCGGCAGAATCACGCCGAAAGCAATAAACAACGAACAGCATTTGACGCGGAGGGTGAGCGAAGGTCCGCAGGGACGCGCGGAGGACAACAACTATAAGCGGTTGTCCTCTGCAAGAGGTTGTCCTCTGCGATCTTCGCGGACCTCAGCGTTACCTCTGCGTCAAATGCTGTTTGCTGTTTGATTGCGCACTATAAGACGAGAATGCCAACTGTCCCCTGCTGGCCGTTCGAACTGTACACGCCACGCACCCACGGTGCTCACCGTGGTATCAAACACCGGCGTGTCCAGCGTTACCTCGCCACGGATGGCAGCGGCGCGAAACTCTCCGCGTGATGCAGCACAAATGGTACCGTCGCCGTCACGCCAGAACACCGTACTGCCACCAACGAGATTGGTGCCGAGCTCTGTTTCAGCGTCGGCCAGCGTGCGAAACAGTCCGTCAATCGAACACCCTGATGCGCCAGTGGCCGCTTCGTCCACCGCGACGGCGAGAAAACGATCGTCGCGCCACGCGCTCGCGCACACGAGCGGTACACCGTGCGCCCCCCATCCCGCTAAATGCGCGTCCACCATGCGCATGAGCGCGAGAGCTGCCGCACCCTGCATCGGCGCGGCCGCCCCAAACACCCACACGCGAGCCGATGGCGGCAGCGTCTCGAATGGCACCGTCGGCATCGGGTATCCTCTACGGCTTGGACGAGCCGGGTAACTGCAACATCGGCATCGCACCGCCTGTCACGGTTGGCATCTGTCCGTTCCATCGCTTGGCCATCTCGTACTGCACGAGCGTCGCCGTAATGCTCTGACTGAGCAGATTGTTCGCTTTGGCCTGTGCTTCCGCTTCGGCGAGAATGGCCTTCGCACGGCCCACCGCTTTGATGCTGTCACCTTGCGCCTGAAACGTGTTCTTTTGCAGTTCGTTTTGCGCCGTGAGTGCCTGCTGTTGCATCACGTTCTTGAGCGAGATCGCGTCCATCACCGCCGACGGTGCACGGAATTCGTTGAGCGTGAACTGTTTGACGTCAATGCCGTATGGATCAAGGCGTTTCTGCAACGCGGTTTGCGTGCGCCCCACCACTTCTGCCTTCTTGGGTCCGAGAATCGCCGCGATCTCTTCGTTACCCATCACTTCCTGCAACGACTGACGAATAGCCTGTTTGACGAAGCCATGCTGAATGGTGTAGACGTCCGTGCGGAAGGTTTGGTACAGTTGTGGCACCTTATCGGGGCGCAACTCAAACGACATAGAAACATCAACCGACAGTGGCTGACCCTCCACCGAGTTGACATTGATTTCGTCGTTGTTCGGCGAGCCTTCCGTGTTCGCGCGCGTCAGCACAAGCGTCTGCATGAATGTCGGGTACTCGTTGATCTGCGTCATCACCGGGTTGCGCACGTGGAACCCTGGGCCGAGTGGCTGCGGGTCCACACCACCGCTGCCGCGGTGAATGACGATGCCAACATGTCCCGGTTCGATGTACGCCACGGTCGACTTAGCGAGCGAAAAGAGGACGATTAGGGCAACGAGGGCGATCGCCAACTTGAGGAGCTTTGCGCCCGACCCCGAACCACCACCGGTTAGGCCGCCACCACTCGTCGCGTTGTTGATCGAGTTGCGAAACGAACTGCGAATGCCTTCCAGCGTCGTATCAATCGACGTGCCCATGAAGGGCCTCCTTATAACAATGAGGACACAACGGTTCGCCCGTACTCAGTCGCACGAGATCCGCTTCTCGTTGCAATCCGTGTGTCGGGCAAGTGAGATCTGCCTGTTTGTCGATGAGCTTTCGGTTGGCCGTTTGCTTGAACCGCGTGCCGATCGGCGTCATCTTCATCACAGTAACGACAAAAGCGGCCAGCACCGCCAGCATGGCGATGAACAGTCCGCTCTCGAGCAAAATGGCGTTCATATGTGTGAGTAATAGTACGGTAGTGTTCCTGCGTTTGTGTCATTGCGCGTCACCCGCCGCAATGTCGTCGGTTAGTACCGCCCAACCGAAGCGCACCCGTAAGTTGCGCCGTACTTGGCCTACTTCCCCAGCTCAAAGCGCAGCATCTGCTCGACGTTGGCTAGGCGGAATCGGTAACCCGATCGGGTCAACACGCCGGGTGCGACTCGCTGACTGGCCAGCACAGTCGCATCGGCCATCTCGTCGCCGAGTGCGAGTCGCAGGACAAACGCGGGCACGGTGGCGAACGACGGCCGGTGGAGCACGTCGGCCAAGACGCGCGTGTAGCTCGCGTTGGTGAGGGCGGCCGGCGCCACGAGATTGACCGCGCCGTGCACCTCGTCGTGCATCAGACAGTGATGAATGGCGCCGATCTCGTCGTCCAGCGCGATCGGACTGACCCACTGTGCTCCGCTCGACAGCTGGCCACCAAGCCCAGCGTGAAAGAGCGGCGCTTGTGCGGCTAACGCACCACCGGCGGCACCCTGCACGATGCCGGTGCGCAGATGCACCACGCGGATGCCAGCGCGCTGTGCAGGTTCCGTCGCCGCCTCCCACTCTTTGGCCACCTCGGCGAGAAAATCGGTGCCAAGCGTGCTTTGTTCGGTGAGTAACTCATCACCCCGACTTCCATAGATACCAATTGCCGACCCGCTAAGCAGCACACGCGGCTTCCGTGTCAACTTCGCCAGCGTGTGCGCCAGCAGCGACGTGCCTTCAATGCGACTGTTGCGGATCGCCGCGCGATGCTCCGTGGTCCACCGTTCAGCGATTGGCGCGCCCGCTAGGTGAATCACCCCGTCAACGCCTTCCAACGCCTGTGCATCGATCGTTGCGCGGGACGGATTCCATTGAATGTCCACGCGGCCGGGTTGCACAGCGCCGCGACCAACGCGCAGCACATCATGTCCACCAGTTGTGAAGAACGCTGCGAGTTGTGTGCCGATAAACCCCGAGGCACCAGTGATCGCGATGCGCAGTCGCGGGCGGTCGGCATATTGCGCATGGCGCGCGAGGTCGGACGCGAGCAACGCATGACGATAAGCAAACACGCGTTCCAGTGTCGACGCCGCATAACCGCCGACAACCGCATCACCAATCGCGCCGAGTGGTAGCGCGTAGTCGATGTGATCGGTGAGGATGCTGGCCGTTGCACCGTCTGCTGCAAAGCGGTGCGTGTGCACCCAGCGCGAGAACGGTCCGCTCGTCATCACGTCGCGAAACTGCTGGTTCGCGATGTAGTCGCGATGCTCGATCTGCCACGTGGTCGGCACAGGTCCCGCGTGCACCTGCAGCGTGACTTTGGCGCCATCGTGTACGCCGCCCGTATGCGAGAGCACCTTGGGCCGATCCCACGGTGGCGACAGGCGTTCGAACGCGCCGGGTTGCTCGTGCCAGCGGAACAACGTCTCCACAGCAACCGGTACCCGCAGCGTCTGTTCAAAGATTGGCATCAACCGTTACCAGCCGCCCACGTTCTCCAGGTCGAGCACGCGCCAACAGTACCAACTGGCAATCGTTGCCCACGGACGCCACTTCTTCGCGACTTTCTCGACGCGATCAATTTCGGGCAGCGCGCGCATGCGATAGATGCGTTGAGCGCCTTTGCGCACGCCAAGGTCGAGCACCGGTAGCACGTCGGGGCGGCCGAGCCGGAACATGAGAAACATCTGTGCCGTCCACCGCCCCACCCCTCGTACCTGCACGAGTGCGTCAATAACGGCTTCGTCGTCCAGCTGTTCAATGTGACCGAGGGGCAACCGTTCCTCGACGACGTGACGGGCGAGATCGCGAATCGCCGCCGACTTGGCCGTGGATAGTCCGCAGGCGCGAAGCACCGTCTCTTCATGCGCGAGGACACGCTCGGGTGTGGGCGACTCGCCGTCGCCACATTGCGTGATGAAACGCCTGTGAATGGTCGCTGCCGCACTGCCGGAGAGCTGCTGATACACAATCGCCCGCACCAGATGGTCGAAATGGGATCCCTCGCTCTTGAGCTCTAGCGTGCACCCGCCAACGCGGTCGATCGCGACAGCGAGTCGCTCGTCCGCGGCGCGTAGCTCGGCGACACCGCGCTTGATGCTGCTGGCCGTGAGCGTTGGCGGAAGCTGTGATGACGACGCGACGGCCACTACACGCTGAGGCTAAACATGGTGTGCGCCCTGGGTGTTCCCGGGTGCAAGTGACGGCGACCAACAGACACGGAGACGCGTAGCACGACCAGACAAAGCGATCCTCGACAGGCAGAAAGTTGACCGAACGTTACGTCGTGTTTGGCGTCTGTCCATGTCCTGCCGGTCCGTGCCCACTCTGTCCGGACCTCGTTCGTCTGGCGAGGTCGGTGCGGGACCGGCATCGGCAACTGCATTTGACGCGGAGGACAACGGAGGTCCTCAGAGCGCGCTGAGGACTGCGAAAAAGGAGAGTCGGGTTCGTTCTCGATCTGATCAACCAATAAACGAAAGTAAACGAAAGGAACAAAAAGAAACGAAAGCAAATGAACAAACCCAATAAACCTTGCTTTTCTTGCTGTCCTCTGTGCTCTTTGCGGTCCTCTGCCAGCCCTCCGCGTCAATTGCTGTTGTCCGACGAACCAAAAGCTTGAGGTTGTCAGACGCGAATCAGATGTTATCCTTGGCTTTCATGAACCGGGAAATCACGGCAGACCGAGTGGAAGCGCGAAACAGCCCCGCCGCGGAGCGCACGCGCCGACGGCAGGATGCCGTGGGACAGTTTGCGCGCAAAGTTTCTCATGACTTGAACAATTTCGCGACAGTGATTCGCACCTACGGTGAGCTGCTGCTCGCGGACTTACCGGCAAACAGTCGCGCCCATGCGGACGTACTTGAGATTCACCGCGCGTCGGACGCCATGGTGGACTACCTCACACGGGTCGCCAGGTTCGGGCGCGTCGCCACGTCGCAGGCGCGCGTGGTCGCGGTGGACGCGCTTGTGCGCGAGGCAGTCTTTGCGCTTGATCACACGGCGGCGACCGCAGCAACAATTCCTGTTCAGGTCGCTAGTGAAACTGGAGCGCGTGTTCACGTGGACAGTGTCTGGTTGGTGGACGTGATCCACGAACTGCTCCGCAACGCGCGTGAAGCATCACCGCGCGGTCACGTCGTCACCGTCGCTGCGTCGCTGCGTTTTGCATCCACGGTGGCCGCATCAGCAGATGTGACTGACGTGGACATCCGGCCGCAGTACGTGCTCACGATCGGCGACGACGGTCCCGGGTTTGCCGATGCCGTCGCCGCACATCCGGAAGATCCGTTCGTCACCACGAAGCTCGATGAACGGGGCGCCGGCTTTGGGTTGGCCCTCGCGTCAGCGTTTGCGCGTCACGCGCATGGCGCACTGGAACGCACTCGCGTCAACGGACGCACGTTCGTCTCGTTGGTGTTGCCGAGCGTCTAACGCACCGACCACGTCACACCGTCGACAGGCGAACAGCCCGCAGCAACGCGCTGGCAACGCGATCAAGCGGCAGGACATCGCACGCCGCGTTGAGTTTGGCCGCTTCTCGCGGCATGCCGTAGACCGCACACGTCGCTTCGTCCTGCGCGACCGTGTATGCGCCCGCGTCACGCATGGCCAGCAAGCCCCTGGCGCCATCCGCACCCATGCCGGTGAGCAGCGCCCCAACCGCATGCGCGCCTGCGCACCGCGCCACACTGTGAAACAACACGTCAACAGCCGGTCGTTGATGATGCACCTTGGGTCCATCTTTCACTCGCGCCACCCACGTGGCACCACTCGCTTGCACCAGCAAATGTTTGCCGCCTGGTGCCACCAACGCGAGGCCGGGCTCTAGTACGTCTCCGTCCATCGCCTCCCGCACGCGCATTGCGCAGACGCTGTCCAATCGTTTCGCGAATGACGCCGTAAAGGTCTCTGGCAAGTGCTGTACAATCACCGTGCCTGGCGCAT
>JAYSVL010000005.1:0-8798 GCA_043718595.1 Gemmatimonadaceae bacterium | reverse complement strand
CAAGTACTCGGCGTGGGCAGCATGGTGCTCATCTCGCATGCTTCTGGGCGCAAGGATAAGGCTGATGCGAACTTGGTGTTCAATCAGTCGCTCGCCGTCGCTGCATTTTTTGGCGTCGCCGTGCTGATCGCCGGTTACGCATTCTCTGGTGCGTACATGAATGCGGTTGGTGCAAACGCGGCGACGAGTTCCGCCGGTGCGTCGTATTTGCGTTGGTATCTGCCCGCACTGGCGTTGCAGTTTGCGATGGTGGCGATGGGATCGGCGTTGCGTGGCACCGGCATCGCGAAACCCATGATGGTGGTGCAGGTGTTGACGGTGTTGCTCAACGCGTTGTTGGCGCCAGTGCTGATTGCCGGCTGGGGCACGCATCGTCCGCTTGGTGTTGCCGGTGCAGGGCTCGCGAGTTCGATCTCGGTTGGCGTTGGTGTGGTGATGCTGTGGATGTACTTCGTGCGGCTGGAGAAGTTTGTCGGCTTCGACCCATCGCACATGCGCCCGCATATCGCGACGTGGTTGCGCATGCTCAAAATTGGTATGCCGGCCGGTGGCGAGTTCGCGTTGATGTTTGTGTTCATCGGTGTGATCTACTTCATCATCCGCGACTTTGGTGCACCGGCACAGGCGGGGTATGGGCTCGCGTCGCGCATCATGCAAGGCATTTTCCTGCCGGCGATGGCGATTGCGTTCGCTGCGGCACCAGTGGCAGGGCAAAACGTTGGCGCCGGTAACGCGGCTCGTACGCGTGACACGTTTCGCGCCGCGGTGATGATGGGCAGTGTGGTGATGCTGGTGGTGACCGTGCTCTGTCAGTGGCGTGCTGACTGGTTACTGCGTGCGTTCACGAAAGATGCGGCGGTGATTGCTGTGGGCGCGCAGTTCCTCGGCGTGATCTCGTGGAACTTTGTGGCGCAGGGCGTGATCTTCACGTGCTCCGGCATGTTCCAGGCGCTTGGCAACACGGTGCCGTCGCTAATCAGTGGTGCGACGCGTATCGCCACGTTTGTTGGGCCGGCGATCTGGCTGTCGCGGCGGCCTGGTTTTGAGCTCAAGCAGTTGTGGGTGCTGTCGGTGGCGACGGTGACGTTGCAGATGTTGCTGAGCGTGTTCCTGCTGCGACGCGAGTTGCAGCGGAAGTTCAGTGGCAGCTCGGCAGCGGCGGTGTCGGTCGCGGCGGTGCCAGCCTAGCGCCGATGCGGGGAGGTGGAGCAGCACAACATATCGCAAAAGGTTCTATCTCACGCAGTGGCATCGCGACGGCTTAGCCGCTCACGCAGCCTTCACTGAAACGCGCCCTTCCATCGTTCGCGTGGATTGTCGAAGTGAACGGCCGTCGGATCAAACGCCGCCGCGTCGTATGATCCACCGGCCCACGTGAGCATCGCGTCGTGCTCCTCGTGATCTGCATCGGCGATCACACTGAGGAACTCGACGAACCCCTGTGTTCCGCCGCAGTCTTCGGGTGGGCAAGCGCGTGCACCGGCAACACAGCGTGGGTATACAACGCCGGGCTCCACCTCCGAGATGCCCTCGTCAATGATGGCGTGCTCCCAGCTGTCACCGAAGTCGTAGAGATACCGCATCGGTGGCCCGTACACGAGATCGAGGTCCGCAAGGCCGACGTCCCAACCAGGCAGCCGCGGCGGGACGTCAGGAAATTCGTCGTCGGGAATACCAAGGCTGATAGCGACGCGAGTTCTGCCATCGACAACGATGAATTCGTGCAAGTGGGTGTCGAGCCATCCCATCGCGTCCTGAATGGCGACATGCAGGTCCCAGAACGAATACGACTCGGGCACTTGGATGCGACGCCAAATGAGCGGATCGACGTTCGAGAGGACCACCAGGAATTGATGCACGAGGCCCGCCGTTTCGGTCTTGCGCGGGCGTTTGGGCGTAGCGGATTTGCGAGGCATGTTATGGGCAACGAGTGGCGGTCCAGTGTAGCGGCGGGGAACGTTTCAGAATCGCACCACAGCACGACGTTGAGACTTCCGGGAAAGGCGGCAAAGCAAGAGTTGTCCCCGCGGCGGTGCCGTGCTGGCGAGCTTCGATGAAGCATGCAGCGTAGCGCGTCAAATATGCCCCATTGAAGTCCGTTACGGCGCGCTCGCTGGGAAGCTCAAGCTGACCGCCGCGTTCTTTGAACCGCTACCGCCGGAAGAGCTCGTTGACACATTCGGCGTGCAGCGAGCGAGGTAGCAGCGGCACTCTGATTGTGCCACGAGCGCACGCAACCAGACTGAGCATAAACACTGACCGTTGAGCCGCTGCGCGATTCGCGCCGCACGCGTCGAACACACACATTGGTATCTGTGTTCCACTCCCTATTCGTTAGGTGCGCTCCAATGCTCCAGTTGCGTATCGCAAGCAGTTCTCTACGTCGTGCAGCGGCAACGAACCACGTCGCACTACTGGCGACGCTCGTACTCGGTCTCCCGTCAGGCCGCGCGCTCGCGCAAGCGAAACCGCCGAGTCAGGATGATCAGCTGCGCAGTCTGCTTGGACTTGGCGACGCGGCAGGATGTTGGCGTTTGCTCGGTGTTCAACAGAACGGCAACGATGTGGACCTCAAACTCAAAGACCTCAACACACAAATCGGCAGCGAACTGCGCGCTATCTGTGGGTCGAGTCAGGTCACGTCGGCGTCGTCACAAGGTGGGGCGATCAATTCACTGCAAGCGACAAAAACGGTCGCCCAATATCGCCTGGTGCGACGCCGCATCGATCAGCGACTGGACCAACGACGCACGACACGACCAACGCGACAACTTGTTGGCGTACCGATGCCGTTGTCGCCGATGCAAGACTTTGCAACGGACGGACGACTGGCCGTGTTTGGCGAGTTCGAACTTGAACGACGCAACCGCTCGCAGACACTCTACGAGACGGGCTACGAAGCGGACGTGGGCGGACTTACGATCGGCGTCGACTATCTGTTGCGAGGCGGCGTGGTAGGCGCGTGGATTGGACAAGCCAATCAGGACGCAGCGCTTAACGAGAACGGGCCACTCATTGGCTCACCCTTTGGCGCCACCGACGAAGCGTTTCGTCGACTGCTCAACGATGCCACCGTTCGCGCTGCCGTGTGCGGAGCCGCGCCAGCACCTGGATCGTTTACGCAGAGTGCGACGCGGGCCGGTGGTTTTGCCGGTCGCCGACTCGGCGACAACGGATTTGTCGACATCGCCATCAGCGCGTCGCGACGCGCGCACGAGAGCAGTCGCGGCCTCTGCGCGATCGAGAACCAGGGCACACCGGCGTTTGCCGCAAACGTGATCTTCAATGACGCGAACAGCAATGGGCGCGTCGATGCCGGCGAAATTGTCGCCGGCCCCGGGCGTGGGCTGTTGTTCAACGACGCGAACAACAACGGCGTGGTGAATCTCGCCGAAAGTGTGTTTGACGACATCTTCGCGGGTACCTTGCGCGGGCGCACAAACATTCAGGAGCTGAGCGCATCGTTTCGCACCGGTGCGGACTACGGCGGTGCGCACTGGCGCGTTGGTCCTCGCGTTTCGGCGACGGTGTCGCGCGCCACCACGAGCGCGTACGCGGAAACGGGAAGCAGTTCGGCCGACAATCGCGTCCGTTCGAACGACGGCACGGTCATCGTGCGTGCGCTTGGTGGCCCGATCGGGCTGGAACTTGCTTACGACGCACAATCACGCGCGTCGGTGTTACTCGACGCTGGTGCAGAAATCGCATACCGCATGACGACCCGTCGCGGAGACATCGTACCGCACGCGAGCGCGATGTTGCGACACGAGTTCGTCAATGACTTGCAGATTGTCACTGTGCGTTTGGCGCAAGATCTTCGAGCGACACCAACGCGGTTCACCTTCGCCACCGATGGACGCGATCCCAATGCGGCCCTCATCACCGCTGGCGTGAGCGCAGAACTCAGCACACGTGCGAGCGCGCGAATCGAGGTGACACATCTCGTCGCCGATTCGCTCTACCGGTCCGGCGCACTGTCGGCGCAGTTCCGGTGGCGGTTCTAAGCCGGTGGTGTTGTAAACCGTCGTCGTCGCTAAGTCAGTGACGGAGTTAACCCGCGCAGCTGCGCTGCGTTATCGCGCGTTCATTTCATACTCGAGCGCCGATCGCGCGATTGGCGAACAGTTTCAGCGCGCCATTGAACGATACAAACTTCCGCGCGCGCTGCGCGGTGCCGATCACGGCTTCGGCGTCGTACCGACACGACTTGTGCCGCTCTTCCGCGATCGATCGGACGCCGACGCGAGCGTCAGTCTGGCCGCCACGCTGCGTGAGGCGCTCGAACACTCCGACGCACTGGTCGTGCTGTGCAGCCCGGCCGCGGCCAGATCGCCGTGGGTGGCGCAAGAGATTCGCACGTTCAAAACGCTTGGGCGTGGTGCGCGCATTTTTCCCGTCATCGTTGACGGGGAGCCCAAACGTTATGACGCCGTTTCCTGTCCACAGGGGGCATTTCCTCCGGCGTTGTTCGCGCGCGTCGACGCGACCGGTGCAATAGTCGCCGAGGATGGCCCGGAACCATTAGCGTCAGACGTACGCGCGGCTGGCGACGGCCCGCAACTGGCGATGCTCAAGGTGGTGGCTGCGCTCACCGGCGTGCCACTGACGATCCTGACCGAGCGTCAGCTAGAGGCCGAACGTCGCGAACGCGTGGTCGTGCGCACGATCGCGGCGGTGATGACCACGCTTGCCGTCGCGGCCACTGTCGCCGCCGTACAAGCGTGGCGGTCCGCAGCACAGGCGCGCGCGCGACTCGCTGATACGATTGAGATTGCCGCGCGCGGCGTGGACAACGCGGTCCGGTTTGGCGACGAGTATGGCGTGCCGAACATCGTCATCAAACAACTGCTGACCAGCGCAAATGATGACTTTTCCGAATTGGTTGGTGTCCAAACCAGTGGCACACCCGCGCTCGAATTGCAACGCGGTCGACTGTTGGTGCTCTTTGCGGGTTTGTACCGCGCGGTTGGTGAGTCGGCACGCGGAGTGTTGCTGGCACGCACCGGACTCGCCACCATTGAGCGCGTCCCAACACAACGAAGCGTGAGCCGCCCGGCAACGTGGTTCGCACCCATACCACGTGCGGCAGATGTCACCGCCGAACGCCTCGCGGCGTACGAAGCCGTCGCCACCGCACTCGGCGATTTCCCCGACAGTTCGGCCACGGCGCAAGCTGTGCTCAGCCAGGGTCGCAACCAGGCGACGCAGGCACAACGCATTGACTACATCGCGCGCTTTTGGTCGATCACCGGGGAGCAGCAATACAACAACGGCAACGCCCCTGTCGCGCTGGCTGCGTACGATTCGGCAATTTTTGCCCTTCGTTCGGTGCCGACCGATTCAGCGAAGTACGCGGTGGAACTCGCACTCGCCCGCTCAGATCGTGGCGAAATGCTGCTGGAAAGTGAGCGACATCAGGAGGCATTGGTCGAACAAACTGCCGCTGTCGAGCAACTCGAAGCACATGTGCGAGCAGTGCCGAACGACATCGCAGCGCTCCGCAGCCTCGGGCACACAATCACTCGGAAAGCTGAAGCGCGTTATGCGCTCTCCGGACAATGGAGCGACGCCGTAGCTGACTTCGAACGCGCGCTATCGTTCTTTGAACGCATCGTAGCCAGTGACAAGGTGCGTATTGACTACGCGCGCGACTTGTCGATCGCGCTCGAACGTCTTGGCGACGTGATGCTGCAGCAAGACAACATCACTCGCGCTAGCGCGCTGTTTCGCCGCTCGATTGAGCTGCGTCGTGAGCGATATGCGCGTGATCCAGGCAACGGTGACGCGGCGCGCGATCTGGCGGTTGCCCTCGAGCGTCAGTGTGATGTTGCCAGCGCCGAGCGTCGCTTCGCAAACGCGCTGGCCCTGCTGGACGAAGCGCGACTGCTTCGTACGCGATCTCCACGAGACAGTGCCATGGTGGAGCCGCCGAGCCATGTGCGCGACCTGGCGGTGTTGTGGTGGAAGACGGGGGTGGCGCGTGCGGCGCTCAGTCAGCGTGCGTCGTGGCCTGAGGCGTTTGAGGCAGCCATCGCGCTGATGTCAACGTTGGTCGCGCAAGTGAACGCGCCGCCGGGATGGAACCGTGATCTCTCCGTCTTTCGCTCAGCGTATGCCGACGCGCTGGCGCGGGCGGGAAGAGCGTCCGATGCACGCACGCAGTGGCAAGCCGCACTCGTGCTCACCGAACAACAACTACGCATTACGCCAGACGATCCGCGGCTGCGCGATGACCGCGCAACGCTGCGTGCGCGACTCGGCGGCTCGCGCGCGCGGTAGCGTGCTCGTTATCGGTCCGCTTGTCGATGGTGGTCAGGATTTGGTTTGGATGGTTATGGAGGTGAAGGCGAGTAGCCGCTTTTGGCAAGAAATGCGTCGGCGTCGGTGATCTCGATGATGTCGCGCACCGCAGCCGCTTGTCGGTTTGCTTCCTGTAGTGAGCTTCGGCGATGCGATTCCCGACGAAGTACCCCAGGAGATCACGCCAAGCAAGGCAATGACCGATGCCGTGCCGCGCACGCTGCTACTTCGCCAGATATTCACGTCGCAATCGTGGTGTGAGATGTTCAATCGCGTAGCGCAACGTGGTGCGCGGCATGGCCTGCACATGCGCGTCGAGAAAGCGTCGCAACACGGCTGGGTCGGCGTCACCAACATCGCGCAACATCCAGCCAACCGCCTTGTGCATGAGATCGTGCCGATCCGTGAGGAGCACACGCGCGACTTCGAGCGGGTAGCCAAACTCGCCCTCTTCTACCAGCCGAAATAGTGCGAGCACGCCGATACGCCGTTCCCACAAGACGCTCGACCGAATGAGTGTATCAATGGGCGAACGATCGCGCTCGAGCAGCCAACCGCCAACGACTTGGCGCGCCGAACAGTCGACCAGATCCCAGTTGTTGATGTAGCGCGTGTGTTGCAGATAGCGCGTATAAATGTCGGCCTGTTGCGCTTCGCTTCCGCGCTCGAATTGCAGCACGAGAATGAACAACGCGAGTTGACGCACTTCGTGCCACGGCGACCGGAGCAGGGTCATCACGCTGCGGATGGGTAGCGTGCGATGCTCCTTTGACAATCGCCGAATGGTCGGGACGGGAATGCCAAGAAATTGATCACCCTCGCCGTACTCGCCGGGCGCCGTCTTAAAGTACGCTTGCGCATGGAGCGCGCGCGTTGGGTTTCGGAGCGCCACCAGCTCTTTGAGGATGGCTGTCGCGGACGGCACGGCGGTGGGCGTGTGCTTCATATCGTACGACGAGTGAGAATCTGAAGCGCGTTGTTGCGCGCGTTACCTGAGGGCCAGTAGCGGGCGGCACTGCTTTCTCTTCAACCCGGAATGCTGTCAGTGGGTCACCTGGTTTCTCCGGCGTGTCCCTTGGTGGATTCCGTGGGGGGTCAACAGCACACTCAATACGTTTGATGCGTTTTGGACCAGCGCGACCGGGGTCCGAGCGCGCCGACCGGGGGTTCTCTTGCCGCTGGCGCACGAGGGCCGGCACACCCCTATACTCCAAGCCGCAGCTGTCGCAACGGCTCCACGAAATGCCGTTTCTTGCGCCGTCTGCACTGACCGATGGGTGGCTGTTCACAGAGCGCGGTCGTGGTGAGTGCATCGGGGAAGTGATGCCGATCAGCTTCGACGAGCAGCTACCCACAACGCTGTTCGAGTTGTAGCGCATCCCTGTGCAGTGCGTACGCTACCCCGATGGAGAAGGAAGCGGGCCGAGTGCTGGTCGCTGAGCGGCCGTGTCCTGGGTGCCCTTCCTTCGCAAGAACGAGGACACGAATTGAAGGGGTAGCCTGGCGCCCAGATCGCATCGCGACGATAGGTTGCTTGACGACGACGCTGGCCGCCGTAGGTTCTGACCAACCGCTCTCCCAACGCGGCCGATTGTCTCCTACTCCTGCGAGGAATTCATGTCCACGCGTTCCAGACTGTTCGTCAGCTGCGCCGCTGTGCTGCTCGCGTCGTGTACACCTGCCGCCGACAAGACGGCATCGTCCACCACCAGCTCGGCTGCGGGCACCATCGCCGAGCCGAATATCACGGAGATCCGTGCGACGATCGAAGCCGCCAACAAACGCGCAGCGGTCGGCATGGTCGCGGGCGATCTCGCAGCGTCGCTCGGCAACTACAGCGATGATGCCGTCATGATGATGCCAGGCATGCCGATGATGACTGGGCGACCGGCCATCGAAGCCGGGATGAAAGGCATGATGGACATGATGAAAGTAAACGCGGCCGCGTTCACGACGAGTGACGTGATGGTGGGCGGTGATTTGGCCGTCGAAACGGGCACTTTCGAGATGACAACCACGATGAAAGGCGCGAAGCCGATGACCGACAAGGGTAAGTACATGACCCTGTGGAAACGTCAGGCTGACGGCGGTTGGAAAGCGATTCGCGACATCAACAATGCGGACGGTCCGCCGCCGCCGTGACTTACCGCGATTTACCGCGTGTACGCAGCGTAAACTCGCCGAGCGGTGACACGGCGCCATTCATCTGCAACGCCACGCGGTGCACACCCGGGTAGTGTCGTCGCGTGGTGAGGTCGGCGAGCGAAATCGTTTTGCGTAGCGACACGGCCTCACCGGGCGGCAGGTCAACGTTCGACAGCTTGAACACTTTCGGACTGCTTGCACCGCTCGCCTTCACAAAGTGAACCACAAGATCGACCACCACCTGTTGTCGCGCTCTGGTTGTGTTGCGCAGCGTGCAGGTGATGACAACCCGTTCGCCCATGTGCGGGTTAGCGGGCGTGATGGCCGCGCCGCTCACGCGGAGACGTGCACTG
>JAYSVL010000400.1:0-4569 GCA_043718595.1 Gemmatimonadaceae bacterium | reverse complement strand
GTCTACCGCCGCTTCATGCTGCACTACAACTTCCCCCCGTTCTCGGTCGGCGAGGTGCAGTTCATGCGCGGCCCGGGACGCCGGGAAATCGGCCACGGCGCGCTCGCGGAGCGGGCGCTGCTGCCGGTGCTCCCGCCCGAGGAGACATTCCCCTACACCATTCGCGTGGTCTCCGACATCCTCGAGTCGAATGGATCGTCGTCGATGGCGTCGGTCTGTGGCGGATCGCTGTCGCTCTTTGATGCCGGCGTGCCGATGAAAGCCGCCGTCGCTGGCGTGGCGATGGGTCTGATCAAGGAAGGCAAAAAGTACGCAATCCTGACCGACATTTTGGGGACGGAAGATCATCTCGGCGATATGGATTTTAAAGTCGCCGGCACCAAAGACGGTATCACGTCCATCCAGATGGATATCAAGATCGAAGGTCTCGATATCAAGATCATGGAGGAAGCGCTGGCGCAGGCCAAGGAAGGTCGTTTGCACATTCTCGGCGAAATGGACAAAGCGCTGGCGCAGCCACGTGGTGATTTGTCGAAGTACGCGCCGCGCATTGTGACCGTGCAAATTCCGGTGGACAAGATTGGCGAGTTGATCGGGCCGAAGGGCAAGAATATTCGCGGCATTCAGGAAGAGACGGGCGCTGAGCTGTCGGTGGATGACGACGGTACGGTGACGATTGCCGCGGTTGGTGGTGAGTCGATGGAACGTGCTCGGCAAATGGTGATGGCCATCACTGCGGAAGCGGTCGTGGGCGAGACGTACGAGGGCGTCGTCAAGACTGTTACTGCCTTCGGTGCGTTTGTCGAGATTATGCCAGGCACCGAAGCGCTCTTGCACGTTTCAGAGATGCGTCACGAGCGCGTGGAGAAGCCGGAGGATGTGGTCAAGAAGGGTGACCGCGTCACGGTGAAGCTCGTGGACCGCGACGAACGCGGTCGCTTGCGGTTGTCGATGAAGGCGCTGTTGCCGCGCCCAGAGGGCATGCCGGAAGAAGCGCCGTCGAGTGGTGGCGGTGATCGCGGTGGTGATCGCGGCGGGCGCAGTGGTGGCGGCGATCGTGGACGCAGCCGCCGCTAGCACGGACCGTCTCGCGGCTGCAGCCCAGTACCGCCATGTGTCGATGACGGCGGAGCCACCGGTGGTCTCGACGACGCCGTCGGCCTTCCGCCGAACGGATGTGCCCAATGGCCTGACCGTGCTCTCCGAGCGAGTCCCGGGTGCGCGGTCAGTCGCGTTTGGTGCCTGGATTCGTGCGGCGACCCTGCACGAAAGCCCGTCGGAGATGGGCGTGTCGCATTTGCTGGAGCACATGGTGTTCAAGGGCACGGCGACGCGCAGTGCGCAGGAGATCGCCTTGTCGCTCGAGACACTCGGTGGTTCGCTCGACGCGTATACTGAACGCGAACACACGTCATATCAGGCGCGTGTGCTGGATGAACACCTGCCCGATGCTGCGTCGGTCATTGGCGATTTGATCTTCAGCCCGCTGCTGCGCGACGCGGACCTCGCGCTGGAACGTAAGGTCGTGCTGGAAGAGATCAGCATGGTGGAAGACACGCCGGACGACATCATCTTCGACGTGCACAACCGCTTGTTGTGGGGCGGACATGCGCATGGGTTTCCCATCCTCGGCACGCGGGACACGGTGAATGGTCTCGAAGTGTCGCACCTGCGCGGGTTGCACACCCGCGCGTACCATCCCGGTCGGGTTGTGGTGGCGGCGTCTGGCAATGTCGATCACGATCAGTTGCTTGACACGCTGGACGCGTCGGGTTGGCTGTCACAGCAGCGGGGCGACATGACGCCGTTTGCCGTCGCACCGCCAACGGCGAGTGCGTCGGATGCGCATCATGTGCCGCGCGCCGATATCACACAAACCCACGTGGTGCTGGGCAGTGTGTCCATCGCCCACTCCGATCCGCGACGTTATGCGTTTGCGTTGCTGAGCATGTTGTTAGGCGGTGGCATGAGTTCCCGCCTGTTCCAGCGTGTGCGCGAAGAGCTGGGCCTCGCGTATAGCGTGCACACGTTCAGCTCGTCGTATGCGGATACTGGCGTCCATGGCGTGTATCTCGCCAGTGCACCTGAGACCGCGCAGCAGGCGGTGGATGCGGTGCGAGACGTGCTGGCACGTGTCGTCGCCGAGGGGTTACCGGCGGAAGAGATTGCCGCCGGCAAGCGGCAGTTGCGCGGTCAGCTCGTGTTATCGATGGAAGGGGTGTCGTCGCGTATGTACCGTGCTGCAACAACCGTGTTGTATGGGGAGCCGCCGCGCACGATTGATCAGTTGCTGGCACTCGTCGATGCGATTGATTCCGACGCCGTGACGCAGATTGCCCGGGAGTTTTTCGACCCAAGCCGACAGTTGCTCGTCAGCCTGGGTCCCAAGCGCGTTCGCTAACCGCTCAACTTTGAGGAAGGGCATCATGCGTATCGGCGTACCAAAAGAGATCAAGACCAACGAAAATCGCGTTGCGCTCGTGCCCGCGGGAGCGGAAGCGTTGGCGGCGGCCGGTCATGAAGTGTTCGTAGAAACGGGTGCGGGGGTTGGTAGCGGGTTTGAGGATGACGTGTTTCGCGAGGTGGGTGCCCGTATCGTACCTGATGCCGCAACAGCGTGGGGCAACGCTGAATTGCTGCTCAAGGTGAAGGAGCCCATTGCCGCCGAGTGGGGCTATCTGCACTCGGATCTGACGCTTTTTACGTATTTCCACTTCGCGGCAGATGAACAATTGACGCGAGCGCATCTGGCTAGCGGCGCCACGTGTATAGCGTACGAAACGGTGGAATTGCCGAATCGCGACCTCCCCCTCCTGACGCCTATGTCCGAAGTGGCTGGACGCATGGCCGTGCAAGAGGGCGCGAAATATCTGGAGAAACTGTATGGTGGACGTGGCGTGCTGCTCGGTGGCGTGCCCGGCGTCGCACCGGCCAAGGTGGTCATCCTCGGCGGTGGCGTGGTGGGCATCAATGCCGCGAAGATGGCCGCAGGGCTTGGCGCGAAAGTGGTGTTGCTCGATCTCTCGCTCGACCGCTTGCGGTATCTCTCGGATGTGATGCCGGCGAATGTGCAACTCGTGCACTCCAATCGACACAACATTTTGGAGCAGATTTCCACCTGCGATTTGCTCATTGGCGGTGTGCTGATTCCGGGTGCGAAAGCACCAAAATTGGTGCGTCGCGCGGATCTGGCGCGCATGCGTCCAGGTTCGGTGATCGTCGACGTGGCCGTCGATCAGGGTGGGTGCGTCGAAACCATCAAGCCGACGACCCATGAGAATCCCACCTACGTGGTGGACGGTGTGATTCATTACGGCGTGGCCAACATGCCGGGCGCAGTGCCGCGCACCTCGACGCTTGCGTTGACGAATGCCACGTTGCCGTACACGCTCGAACTGGCCAACAAGGGCTGGCGTCGCGCGCTTGCCGAGAGTCCGGCGCTGCTGCGTGGCCTGAACATGTCACGCGGCATGGTGACGTATCGTGCGGTCGCCGAATCGTTCGGCATGGCGTTTGTGGAGCCCGCGAGCTGCCTGGCGTAGCGCGCGATCGCTCGCGTGGCGTGACGCCAGTGTTGCGCGGCCTGTGGCACTCGCTTGTACGGGTGTGACGGCACCGGTAGCTTACGCATCTGTATTGCACTCAGCCGTCTCTAGTTGGCGCTCTGCGCCGTCGAGTACACCACCGGATGTTCTGGCCCTTCAGGAAAGCAAACTCATTTTTCCCAGCCAACGCCATCGCCGTTGATCTCGGCACGGCCAACACCCTGATCTACGTCAAGGGTGAAGGGATCGTACTGAATGAACCGTCGGTTGTCGCGCTTGATCGCGAGACGAAGAAAATTCGTGGCGTCGGCCTTGAGGCGAAGCGGATGTTGGGACGCACACCGGAAGGTATTATGGCCGTGCGACCGATGAAGGACGGTGTGATTGCGGACTTCGACGTAACGGAAAAGATGTTGCGGTATTTTCTCACGTTGGTGATCGACAAGCACGTGTTCAAGGTGAAACCGCGGGTCATTGTGTGCGTGCCATCAGGCATCACCGAAGTGGAGAAGCGCGCGGTTCGCGATTCTGCCCTTGGCGCTGGCGCGAAGGAAGTGTTCATGGTAACGGAACCGATGGCGGCAGCGATTGGTGTGGGGTTGCCCGTGGAATCACCAACCGGCAACATGGTGATCGACATTGGTGGTGGCACGACGGAGATCGCGGTCATTGCCCTGTCTGGCATCGTCAGTGATACATCGATTCGCACGGGTGGCGACGAGCTTGATGTGAGCATCGTGCAGTTCATGCGCAAGAACTACAACTTGCTGATCGGTGAACCGACGGCTGAACAAATCAAGATTCAGATCGGCTCAGCGTTTGCGGTGGGTGATGAACGAGAGATGGAAGTAAAGGGTCGCGATCTCGTGTCTGGGATTCCGAAGACGGTGCGCGTGCATTCGAGCGAGATTCGCGAAGCCATTCAGGAGCCGATTCAGCAGATCGTCGACGCGGTACGGCGTGCGCTCGAGATTACTCCACCGGAACTCGCGTCGGACATCGTCGATCGTGGCATCGTGATGAC
>JAYSVL010000399.1:0-1600 GCA_043718595.1 Gemmatimonadaceae bacterium | reverse complement strand
CAAGACTCCACACCCCGAGTGCGCCGCGCACAATATCGGTTGCCGCCCACAGATGCGGCGGAAGTACCGAGAGCACTGTCGCCAACAGCGCCGCCACGCAGTGACCAAACACCACCCCCCGAAAGAAGCGACGGTAGCGGACCGATCGACGCCACACGCGGTGCCCGGCGACGAGCATCCAGAGCGGAACAGCAAAAATACCGAGGAGCAGCACGACAAGATGCGCGCTCGTCATGCGCCGTCCCCACCTTGTCCGCGAGACAACCGCGGTGCGAGCCAGAGCCAGTATCCGGTAATCAGTGTGATCACCAACGCGATGGCGGCGATGTCGGACAGCAGGATGAAGCTGTCACCCATGATCTCACCGGAGTGCAGTTTTTCCAGGTACACGTCGTCGCGATACCCAACATGGATGACCGACGCCGACGCGAGGTCGACGGTGACTTCCGTGTTTCGTCGATCCCGAAACCTGACCTTGGCGTAGCCGTCGCGCGGGCGAACGTCCATGCGTTCGATCAGCGCAACATCGACCGGCGCCCCGCGTGTCCATGCGCCACGCTCGTTCGCCGGTACTGCGTCCAGCGCCGCGGTCGCAATTCGCTCCAGCGACACGGCCGCGGCAAACGACGCCAGCGGCTTATGCGCAACATCCGGCATCAAGCCAAGCGCGCGCTTGTGGTTGAGGAGCACACCGGCGACGGCAATGACGGTCAGCATCACGGTACCCACCACACCCACCCACAGGTGGATGTGAAACGACCAGCGGCTTACGCGACGTGACATGGTCACAGTCTACTCGCGAGGCAGAGTGCCGTCTACTTACGACTCCAGACGCCGCACAGCCGCGGTGCGCCACTGTTCACCCGCGACGACTGTGTGGCGCGGCCCAACGCTGTGGTCAGAACAGCTGCACCCAGCTCCGCTCTTTCACCCGAGTAAGAATGGCCGATCCTCGCAACGCTGATTCAACGGCACACTTGGACCACTTGAATGACGAGTTACCGTTAATACTGTTGTCATCCGTCACGTCTGCATTACGCGACATGATGCTACCCCACAGGTCAAACGTGCCGTTGCCCTTGATGATGTCGTCGCGCGCGATGATCAGCCCGTACCATTGGACATTACCGTTCAGCCGCACGTCGCCATTCACGAGCAGGATGCCTTGCCCGCGACCGTGGCTGAGCTGGAGACTCGTGCTCGAATAAATGATGGGGAAGTAGTCCTCGCAGCCGACAATGGACCCGTTGCCACGCAGCGGCTCTCCCCAGTTGGTACTGATGGCGTAGTCACACGTGGTCGCGGTGCCGACGGGCAACGGCTGAATCGTACCGCCGTTGAGCGTGATATCGGCGTTCGCGGCCAGACTATTCCACGTCTCCGTACCATATCGCACGTATGTGTTTGAGTCGGCGGCCGCCGGGTCTTGATACACACCGCCCGTGACCTGATTGGGCTTCTGAATCGTCGCCGTTTTGTTAGGACCGTAGGCAATCGCGAACGTGTCGCGCCCGACGATATTCACGCACTGTGTCCAGTTCGCGGGATTTGTGTTGGTGCCCGTAATGTCGGCCGAGCCCTTCACGTCAATGTTGCCGGC
>JAYSVL010000398.1:0-15012 GCA_043718595.1 Gemmatimonadaceae bacterium | reverse complement strand
ACGGCGGCTGCTCGCCGGCGCCCTCGCACGTGATGGAACAGATGTTTCGCGATCTCCGCTACTCGAATGAGTTGCCGGTCATTCACATGTGGCGAGATCTCGAGCCGCGACTGGAAATCGTCCGACGCGAGTTGGCGATGGAGTTTGGGTGCGATGTGGAAGAGATGGCGATCACGCGGAACGCGACAGAAGCATTGACGGCGGTGATTTTCGGCATGGATCTCAAGGCTGGTGACGAAGTGATCATCACCAACCAGAATTATCCGCGCATGGTGAACGCGTGGCGTCAGCGCGCGCGTCGCGACGGCATTGTGCTGAAGGAGATTTCGTTTCCTGTGCCGACGACGTCACCGCAAGCCATTGTCGACAAGTTTGCGGCCGCCATCACACCGCGCACGAAGGTGATGGAGATGACGCACATCACCAACCTCACGGGACAGATTCTGCCGATACGCGAGATCGTGGCGATGGCGCGTGCACGGCAGGTCGAGGTGGTGGTGGACGGCGCACATGCGTTTGCGCAGTTCCCGTTTACTCGCGACGATCTCGGCGTGGACTACTATGGCACCAGTCTGCACAAATGGTTGCTGGCGCCAATCGGCACCGGTTTTCTGTACGTACGGAAAGCAAAGCTCAAGTCGGTATGGCCGCTCATCGGCGCCGATGTGACGCAGGATGACAACATCCGCAAATTTGAAGAGATCGGTACGCATCCGGCGGCCAATCACAACGCGATTGCCGTGTCGCTGGCGTTTCATCGCGCGATTGGCGCAGGCCGGAAATTTGCGCGTCTGGTTTATTTGCGGGATCGCTGGGCCAAGCGCTTGTTGGCGGACGGCAAGGGTCGTGTGAAGATGCTCACGCCAATGGATTCGCCGTGGGGTGGTGGTATAGGAAACTTCTCGGTGGACGGTCTCGATCCGGTGAAGCTTGGCGGCTGGCTGCATGGGCAACACCGCATTACGCAGACACCAATTGTGCATCCGGAGTTCAGTGGGATCCGCGTGACGCCAAACGTGTATACCAGTCTGGACGAAGTGGATCGCTTTGCGGACCTAGTGCTGCGCGCGATGAAATCCGGCATCGGTTGACGGTGTCGGCATCGGTGCTACTGCCGCGTCCCTCTCAAATTCAGACCACATGCCTCAGGTGAGTTTCGCGATCCGAGTGTGCGCCGCATCGGTCGTGGCCGTACTCGCACTTTCAATTCCTGCAGCCGCGCAACAGTTCGAGGGCGTGATCACGATGCAGTTTAGCGGCTTGTCGGTGAACGGCGTGCCGCAAGACGTCGAGTTCCTGACCCGCGGTACTCGCGGCGTGCGTGTCAACGCGGCAGGTCCGATGGGTGCGATGTCGATGATCAGCATGCCGGCCGAGCAGAAGGTTTACGTGATGATCGAGTCACAGAGTGTGTACATGGAACTCCCGGCGAGCGCCGACGCACTGCCAGGTGGCCTGACCGACATGCCGGAGCCCAAGATCACGCGCACCAACAAGATGGAAACCATCGCAGGGTACCGCTGCGAGCACGTGCTGATCCAGACCGCCAAGGACACCACGGATGTTTGCATCGCGCGCGGGCTGGGTCCGTTTCTCGACATCCTGAACGGACTCCGGCTTGGCGGCAGTCGCGCACCAGCGTGGCAGCGCAGCCTCACCGCCGATGGTGGGTTTCCGCTCAAGGTCACCGGCGCCGACGGCAAAGTCGCTCTTGAAGTGAAGAAGATCGAGAAGCGGAAACTGGGCAGCGCGCTGTTCGTTATTCCGCCCACCTACACGAAGATGGATATGCCAGCGCGTCGCCCGTGAAACTTGGCCGAGCCGCGAACGTTAGTGTAGATGAGGATGCACCGCGCGACGTGCCCGTTTGAGCCCCATTGCGCGATGTGCACGTCAACAGAACCAATAGGAGCGCACCATGTTCAATCTCGTCGCCTTTCTTATTTCGTTTGCCATCGCCAGCGCGGTCGCGGTGGTGTTGCACGGCGGCACCCGTCGTTTCGTGCGTAACCGCCTGCGCTACGTGGATGCCGTGCAGAAGGCGTTTGCACCGTGGGTTGCCGGTGGTGCGGTGTTCCTCGTCTCGTCGGCGATTGTTGGTGTGCTGCCTCTTGTCGGACTCGGCACTGCAATCACGGCCGCCCTCGCTGTGGGATCGGGCGTGGCCGCTGGTGCACGCGACATCCGTCAAGGCGTGTTACCGGTGGTGTTTGGCCGCTAACGGCAGGCCGCGAATTGCTGAGTCGCAGCCGCGAATTGGTTAACGATGACATGACATCGCAAATCGTTTGGACTTTTGCAAACTGCCAACCGCGAGCCGCGAATGACGCGAAAACGCGCGAATCGGTACGGTAGTATTCCTCGTGTTTCGTGCGAGGTACCTGAACTACTTGTTTTTGATAACCTGCGTGGCTAACCCGATATCGGGACCGCGTTCGTAAACTACCAACAGCGGGCCGCGAATTGCGCGAAAACGCGCGAATTGGTACTGCGGCAAGCCTCGTGTTTCGTGCGAGATATCTGAACTACTTCTTTTGTTCAACTGCTTTTGAACAACTGCTTCAAACTGCCTTAAACGTGCTAGACTGCCTCTAAACTGCTTGGGACAATCGGAGTGGCTAACTAACCCGATATTTCGGCCAGCGACGGCGCAAATTCGCGCGTTTTCGCGTAATTCGCGGCCAGCAGTTCTGTTTCGCGTAATTCGCGGCCAGCAGTTCTGTGAAGAGCGACGACCAGCCGTGCTGCCCGCGCCATTCGCGGCTCGCTACATCCAGTATTCGTAGCGCTTTGTAACCAACACGAAGGCGCTCAACGCGGCGTTCGTTACCGCGTGTACCAACACCACGTCACCGAGTGATTTGGTGCGCCACATCCACCAATTGTAGATCAGACCGCACAACAGCCCCACTTCCCAGTACGGGCCATGTTCGCTGGCGAACAACACGGCAGTGCCGAGAAAGGCCAGCGTGTTGTAGGTGCCCAGCGGCACCTTCTGCCAATCATTGTTCACGATCCAGCGAGGCAGCCAGCCACGCCAAAAAAGCTCTTCGATGATCGGCACCAGCAGGGCGGCGCGTACAATGCGTAGCACGACCACAAGCGGATTCGACAGCTCTTCTGGGGCGATGGACGTTTTAAGCGTGCCGGTGATGTCGTTCTGAAACAGCCAGTGGGAGCGCCAGCCCGGCACGAGCAGATCCGGCGCCACCCACATCGCGCACACCGCGACGCCCAGCACGATGCTCGGCAACGCGTGCCGAATCCGCAGCGACCGTACCACGTCGCCGGAAAGGAAAACCAGCACCAGGGTCAGGATGGTCACCCGCAGGATGGACTCCCACGGCTGTCCAAACGGCAGGGACGGTGCCAGCGCCAGCAGTGCCATGAAGACAACAAACGGTCCAATCCACGGGATCGACGGGTAGCGCTCGGTGATCGATGGCATGCGAGACGACAGGTGAGGGATGGAAACGCTGTGACGAAGGGGTGCGACGTTCCGTGCAGTGCTAGACGAGGAGATCGCGGGTGAGCGACTCACGCACCAGAAGCGCCTTGGGACCGACGAAATCAAGCACCAAGACGTCACCGGGCCCGTGCGACATCCGGACCGACATCGCATGCGGAGACTCCGGATTCTCCGTATGCAGATGCTCATCGTCAACGCGATACATTAGCGTCACGACCTGGTCCCGCCCACCCACGTCGATGTGATAGCGGAGTACGCCGCCTTCACAAAACTCCATTCGCACACCCGGCGCGAAATCCAGTGTGGGGTCGGCGTGCAAAAGTCGCCAAGTGCCAAAAAACCATGCAGGAGCCATCGACGATGGTGATGAGTGTCCTGAAAGATACCACGAGCGCCGGGCGTGCTTGCGGAACGTCGGCAGGACGGACAACATGCGACACGCTGGTTGCCTCTTTCCCGATGCACTGCATGCCTTCCGCACCGATGCGCGCCACACGCCTCATCCGCCGCTGTGCCGCAGCCGTCATCCTGACACTGCACGCTGCAGCGCCCGGCCTGCGTGCGCAAACGACCGGCGCGAGCTCCGCCAACGTCGCGGCACCGTCGACGGCGCCGACGCCCGGCGCGACGGTGGATCATCAGCTGTTCGACGCGCTGCTGCGACGTCATGTCGTCGACGGGTTTGTCGACTATGCTGCGTTTGCGCACGATCCGACATTTGCGCAGTACCTGTCGTCACTGAACACCGTGCGTATCACGACGCTCGACACCGACGAACGACTGGCATTCTGGATCAATGTATACAATGCATTCACCATTCAGCTCGTGGCGTCGCGCGGCGAAACGGAGTCGATGAGGAACATCGAAAAAACTTTTGGTGTGCTGCAACTGAAAGGCCCGTGGAGTACGCCGATCGTGCGCGCTGCGGGTCGCACGCTCACCCTTGATGACGTCGAGCACACGATCATTCGCAAGCAATTCAGTGACCCGCGCATCCACTTCGCACTGGTCTACGCGGCGGTCGGCAGTCCACCACTGCGCAGCGAGGCGTATTCGGGCGCTCGGCTCGACGAGCAGCTGGATGACCAGGCGCGCCGGTTTTTGCTGGCGTCGCCTACTAAGAACCGACTCGACCAGCGTGGCTTTCGTGTTGCGCTCAGTCCGATTTTCACGTACTACCGCGCGGACTTTGGTTCGACGCGACCCGAACTTGGTGGGTTCCTCGCACAATACGCCGACAGCGCGCTCAAGTCTCGACTGGAGAAGGGCGCGTTTGCGTCTCGTGAAACGCGGTTCGACTGGACGCTGAACAGTCAGGCGAAAGGACGCTTGCTTGCTGCGCAGGCACTGGAAACTGCGAAACTGGCTGCGCGCGACTCCTTGCGTGATTCGAGCAAGGGACGGGTTCGTCGCGATTAGTGGCGACGTAATTCTTGGCGGATGCACCGCGACTGGGCGAGGTGTTGTGGGCGACTTCGTTAACAGCATTGAACCACAGGGGACACAGGGATCACAGGGGGTTTGCTTCTCGAATGTTGTTGCGGTCGCAGTCTCCGTAGAAAAGCAGAACTGAAAAGAACAACTGAAAAGAACAACTGAAGGGCATTCACTGAACCAGCTGTGGCGACGGATGCCAGCGACTGGCTCCTCCTGTGTACCCTGTGCTCCCTGTGGTTCAATGCCGTTGCAGTTGTGACGTACGGACCTGCTGTAGCGTCCTCTGCCTACACACCGGCCCCGAGGATGCTCAGCGATGCGCCCCACCGATGATAAGAAGTCCGTGCCGTCGCACGCCTTGCGACTAGACATGCCCTCGATCGCACAAGCTGGCCTCGCGTTCCTGCTGGCGCTGCTCATCGCGTACTGCGTCAGCGCCATCTAGCGAGAGTCACGTCGGCTGGAACTACCGCCAGGCCGCCTTCACGGCTCCTGCGGCATTCTTGGCGTAAGGAACCCACGCCAGGGCAACCAGCTGCACGTGCACGTCGCCGCTTTTGGCCTTGATCGGCGTTCGCTCCAATTCCTCTTGGCTCGCGTCGTAGCCCGCAGCCAGCGCGTCGATCTCGTGCTGTAACGCCACCTCAAGCGCCGCGTACTGCGCTTGCAGCGCTTCGACACTCTCTGACGCACGATTGACGTCGCCGCCCTGTTGCACCGCGCGACCAGCGCCGCGCACGGCAGTCGCCGCCTTGCTCACGGTACTGGCCGAAATTTTGCCGCGACCAAAGACGGCACCCAGGATCGCGCTGCCGACCGAGATCATCGTGTCCACCTTCGCCTGACTGGCCTGCGACTGTTCACGCGCGACCGCATCTTCGGCGCGCCGAACGCGCTCCTGCATCGCCGCGAGTTTGGTCGCGTACTTACCGCGCAACTTCTCCACGCTCGCATCACGCCCCTCGCGCGATACGTTCTGCAGGCGTATGCGAAAGTCCCGCTCCGATTCGCCAGCGTTGGAGGTGAGCTTGAGGGCAGGACTCTTCAGTAGCTCTACCTGTTCATTGACCGCGATCCATTTCTGAAACGCCTTCGCCCACGCTGCGTAGCTCTTGGGCGTGCTGGCCGCCTTTGGCAGTGCGCCAAACGATGCGTGATCACGCGGCGCGCGTTCGAGCGCGTTCACGTCAATCTCCACCCGCTCAGCACCGTCCCACTCGAGCGTGATTGGTCCGTCATCCATAGAGCCGAGCAACGTCACGCGACGTTGTTCGGTGACGCCGAGCTTCGCACTGCTGAACGACACGTCGGCGACGGCGAGAATCGCCGGATTGTACTGCAACGCTCCACTCTCGCCTATGGGTGGCACAAAGAGCTGCGGTACGTCCGGCGGAAGGACCGGTGCATGCGATGCCGGTGTGGCATCAAGGGACGACATGCCACCACCGGACGACGCAGTCATTGGGCTCGCACTGAGCGACGACGATGCCGTCGACGACTGCGCAGCAGCGGGTGATTGCGCCTGCAACATCTTGATCTGCTCGCGCGTCATCGGGCCGGCGAGATACGACATCGTCCATCGCGTCTCAAAGGTGATTGGCGCTGGCTCGTGCACGCTGTGCAAGAGAAATACGCGTTTCCCGAGCCCGGCGATCGTCTTCTCCATGCCATCGCGATCGAACGGCTGGCCGCCCGAGGCACCTTCGAGACCCTCCATCACCCGCATCTTGTCGCGCTCCGTCTGCAGACGACCAATGAACCACGTGCCCGTGTTGGACAAGCCGCGATAATCGAGATCGACGGGGTTTTGCGTCGCGAGCACCACACCAAGTCCGTACGCACGCGCCTGTTTGAGGAGTGTGAGCAGCAGCACTTTGGACGGTGGATTGGCCACCGGTGGCATGTAACCGAACAGTTCATCGATGTAGAGAATCGCACGAAGCGATCCGGTGCCGGGTTGTGAACGCACCCAGGCGAGAATGTCGGCCAGCAACAGCGTCATAAAGAACATGCGTTCGGCGTCGCCAAGATGCGCGATCGAAATGATCGATCCTTTCGGCTTGCCGCTGGCGTCGTAGAGCAAGTTGGCGGTGTTGAGTGGTTCGCCCTTGAGCCAGTTCTGAAAGCCCGGTGCTGCAAGCAAGTTGTTCAACTTCATGGCGAATTCCATCCGGTCTTTTGGTGGAAACACCGTGTCGAGCGGCATCACGCCGACCTGCGTGAAGGGCGGTGACTGGATGCCGGCAATCAGCCCAGCGAGGTCAAGGTCGCGGCCTTCAGTCCACGCGGCGGACAACAAATTGGCGAGCAGGATATGTTCGCGACTGGAGATTGGGTCCGCGTCAATGCCAAGAAGGGCCAGTACACTCGTCGCCGTGGCGTCAACGCGCTCACGCAGCGCTTCGCCGTCTTCGCGTAACGCTACAGGTGGAGCGACAAACGCGCGCAGCAACGACAACGGGCGACCGGCGGTGCTGCCGGGTGTGTAGATCGTCACATCGGCGGCGTCTTTCAAGCGCTGAATACGCGCGCCATCCTCGCCCCAACTCGCCAATCCGTCTTTCCAGAGTTTCGCTTGCGTTTCGGCAAACGCATCAGCGGTGGCACCCGCGTTGGCTGCCTGCTGCGGATCAATCCATGGGCGAAAGTCGGACGCGCTGAGATTCGGAAACCGCAGGGCAAGGTTGCCGAGATCACCTTTGGGATCGACGGCGATGATCGGCACCTTGTCGATCAGCGCTTCTTCCAGCAAGCCGATGCCGAGACCGGTTTTCCCACTACCCGTCATCCCAATGATCACGGCGTGCGTGGTGAGATCTTTTGAGTCGTACAACACGAGATCGTCGTTCCGCGCGCGCGAGGCGAGATCGAAACGTTTGCCGAGATAGAACGCGCCAAGTTTTTCGAAGTCAGTCATCGCGAATAATACTTAGGGAGACGGAGCGCTTTGCCGAAGGAGCGCCCACAGTTGTTGTGCGTGTCTTTTGGCATTGTCGATTTCGAACGCTTGAGCGTCACGGTCAGCGCCGTCCACCTGCTTACTGATACTTGTGGCACTGTCACCGGTGAAACGCACCGTGAGCACGGCACGCATCACACTGGGCGTCGCATTACCGCGCTGCGCGGTCTGCTGTTTTTCGTCGGCGACGGAGCGCAGTGCACCGCTGCTATCGAAGACAAAGCGGCGCGTCGCTCGGCCGTCCTCACCAAACTGCGCGGTTTCATCGATACGCCAAGTGTTGGCGTCGTCGCGCGTCGCTGTCCATGTCGACGTTTCGTCCGCTTCACTCCACACGCCCGACACAGTGGTCGCGGTACTTCCTGCCGTCGCGCCCGCGGTTGCGTTGGTGTCTGATTTCGTCTCTACGCAGGCCGTGAGCACCAGCAGTGCACCACCGCACGCCACACGCCGCCGCAACAACCGCATTCGCCGCACGACGTTTCGAACAGATTCTATGGAAATACGCATCAAAACTCTCGCCGCTTCATCTCCTTGAAGATCTCCTCTGCCTCTGAGCCGGCGAGCGGCTCTTTGTCACCGCGCGTTGCCTCGAGCGTTGAGTCAAACGTTGCACGGGGCGGCTTCTTGGGCTGTCCAGCTTTGGCCGACATTTTCTTGATCAACGCGTTCAGCTGCGAGTCCTTCACGTCACGCTCCGTTCGAGGGTTTCTTGAGGTTGCTGCATGGACACCTGCATGTAAAGCGCCTCGTGCCAAAGTATGTACGCGCCATCGGTCCGAAACGCGCAACGGGCCGCCATTCCGGAGAATGACGGCCCGCAATGCGATCGTAGGCGACGTGATTAGCTCACGTTGCGCCGACGGCGGAGCAGCATCACGAGGCCCAACCCGGCACCGACGAGCAACACCGTGCTGGGCTCGGGGACGGTTGACTGGAACGTGGCCGAGAACGCCAGATCGGGGTGGTCTGCGGCCTGAAACGCGTTGGCGAGCGCCAGATCGGCCAGCGAGCCGGTGGCCGTGGAGCGATAGGCGCTGCCGCCCGCGTACGCATTGGACGACGACGTGCCAATGGCGTTGGTCGCACCGTCCACCAGCGCCGCAAAGGTGCCAGGCACCGTGCCCAGCGCCGAGACGACGAGCGCGTAGGTCGAGCCCGAGTTGAGCGTCACGCCGCCCGCGATGTTGAATAGATAGGCATCCAGCGCGCTGATGTTCGTGCTGCCCGTTCGGAGTGTGCTGGAGTACAGTGGCGCGCCGACGAGACGAAATGTGGTGAGGTTGAACTCGAACACATGCGCACGAAACGACAGATCGGCGCCCTGACCGAAGTCATCACCGAGAAAAATGGTGAAGCTTTGCAACGAGGGTGCGGCCGCTGGCGTAACAAACGTTTGCGCGAACGTGGAGAAAGCGCCGCCACCGGAGAACTTGCCAAGCGAACTTTCAAAGCTGTTGTTCGGTGCCGAGATGACTTGCGCGCCAAGTCGCGTCGCCAGTGACAGCGAGACCGCGAGCAGCGACGCCATCCGCACGAGTCGCGTGCGGCGTTGCGAAGAGTGGGTCATGATCATGGTGTGACGGTGATAGAGATCGACGCGGTGCCTACGCCTCCGTCCTTGTCGCGGATAGAAAGCGTGACCAGATACGTGCCTGGGGCGCTCCAGCTCTTCGCGCGCAGCAACGGGCGGGACGCTAAGGGCAAGACGGTGACCGTACCTGCATATGTCGTGCCATCAGCCCAATCGTAGGTAAACGTCCAGGGCGCGTCGCGTACACCAACGTCGGTGCCGCTCGCGCCAAATGTAACCGATTCGCCCACACGTACAGTGGTGGACGTTCGGGCGACGAAGGTGGCGATCGGCGGCACGTTGCCAACGGTCGTTGTGCGCGCGAGGGTGCGCGGCCAGCCGTAGCGATCGGTGACGGTCAGAACAACGTTATAGTTGCCGTTGTCGGCGAACGTCTTGGTCGGCGACGCGAGCGTTGAAGTGGTGCCGTCACCGAAGTTCCAGCTGTACGTCAGCACTTCACCAAAGCCGTTCACGGCCAAGTCAGGGTCCGTGGACGTGCTCGCGTTAAAGGAAACCGGCGAGCCCTCGTTGCCCGACGCGCCGCCAGTGAAGGCCGGGACGGGTGGACGATCACCCGCTTCGACCGCCGTTTGATACGCGCTTTGCAACAACGACAACACGTCGACGCCCGTTGACGCTTCGATCTTGTCCACGGTTGTCAGATACGTTTGCCAGGCGACGTTTCGAATGCCCGAGATGTTTGGCATGTTGACGGCCAGCACCGTGGTGTTCGCGAGGTCGTCCCACGTATTGATGCTGCTGCGCGTGAACGGATTGTTCGTCGTGTACGGTCCGATGAACGCGACCTTCCACGTCGAATCCGGAATCTGAACCTTGCTCAGGTTTTTCAGAAATCGTGGCGTGGCACCGGCCGCGTACAAGGGTCCGGTAATGATGTACACCGTGCGACCGCCAATCTTTGCCGAATCTCCAAGTGCGTTTTCAAAGTTGGCCCACACGCCCTGATTCAGGTCCGCTTGCTGCGGCACAATGTTGGTGAGATAGAACGTGCTGGCGTTATCGACGTTGGCGTTCGTGCGATCGAACGAACGCGTCATGTGTCCGCGGTCGAAGCCACCATTAGTGTAGTCTGACGTGAGCAACTGCGTCGCCAGCGGCAAAAGCGGATCGGCCGAAAAACAATTGCAGCGATCCGCGCCTGACACCATATGTCGGTTGTCGATCTCATAACTCACCCAATTCGGCGTGCCGCGCGTCTGGTTGTAGGAGAGCACGTACTGCGCGCGCGCGATGAGAAAGTCCGTTGACGATGCACCGGCTGGTGTCGGCCGCCCAAACTCGTCGTTCACACCGTAGATGGTTGTCGGTGCTGTGACGGGCGTTTCCACGGTGACTGGCGTGAGCACCGCAACAAACGGTGTTCCGCCGCCGAGCGGTGTTGCAGTGACTTGAATGCGCGGGCTACTGGCATTGGCGGCCACGCCGGTGAAGATCCCGGTGTTGTCGACGGTGGCCACCGTGCCGATCGCCGGATCGAGTGACTGGAAGGTGAAGGTCGCGTCAACAATCGTCGAACCAGCGCGCGCCGTTGGGAACAGTTGCGCCTGAAACCCGGGCGGCAGACTGTTGGTCGACGCACCGAGCGTGATGCTGCTAATGACCGCCGCTGTCACGGAAACCGACGCTGCGCCAGAGACGGAGTTCGGCGCAGTGGCGGTGATCGTCACCGGTCCGCCTTGTGCAACGCCCGTCACCTTGCCCGTGTTGTCGACTGTTGCCAACGCAGTGTTTGAGGACGACCAGACGAACGTCGTGCTGACGGCCGCTCCATTCAGGTCCGTTGCTGCTGCGCTCAGTTGGACGGTGCCACCAGCCGCGATGGAGGACGATAGGGGGGTGACGGCGACGCTCACGATCGGGCTCGCCGCCCCAGTCACGGTGAGCAGTGTGTTGCCGGTGATTGCGCCCGACGTGGCGGTGATGGTCGACGTGCCCGCGGCGACACCAAGGGCCAGTCCACTCGTGGCGTTGATGGTTGCCGTTGCGAGTGTGGCGCTACTCCATGACACCGTCGCGGCGACGGGGCAGCCGTTCGCGTCACTGCCGGTTGCCGTGAAGGTGGTGGTCGCGCCGGCCGCCACTGATGGATTGGCGGGCGTGACGGCGATTGCCGCAAGCGCACCAGGCGCGCCACAATTGCCTGCCGACGCGCTGTTGCGCGGATTCACAGCGCCGATGGTGAAGTCGAGGTTGTTGTTGTCTGTGTCGGTGACGCCGTTGTTCTTGCGCAAGGCGGCAGTCGTATTTGAAAGATTCGCCGTCGGTGCTGTTTCGGAGCAGTTCGCGGTGGTTCCAAAACCTACGAAGTCAACAATCGTCGCACCGGTAGGACACACGACGGCGAGTGCCGTGGTGACGTTCACTAACGCGACTTTGCCGGCCGTCGCGCTCATCGGAATAGCGCCAGACGCATCGGGAGTCGGCAGGGCCGTGGCCGCGGCGTTAGCGCCCGCTGCCTCTTGCACGAGATAGTACTTGCCCGGCGCGATCGTGCCCGTCAGGTTCGTCGTCTGCCATGACGTGCCCGTCGCGCTCGCATACTGCACCGACCAGCCACTGAGGTTGACGCTCGTCGCACCGGCATTGTACAACTCGATGAAATCGTTTTTGAATATTGCGCCAGCGTTACCGCCACCGCCGTACACCTGACTGATGACGATGTTGACGCCGCCAACTCCCACGGCGAGTGCACGCGGCGACAGTCCGCTCTTGGGTGACACAACGCCGTCTGATGCGGTGCAGGACGCGAGTACAGCAACGGACGCGAGAGACAACGTCGCCGACCACAGGCGACCGGTGCGAAAGAAAGACATAGGAGGGAGCAACGTTGGCGGTGGAGGGCGTCGCGTGCGTCGCGACGAAAAAACTGCCTCGACAATACGAGACTAAAGTATGCAGCGACGACAGCTCATCCGTTAGCGTCTGGACACGGATCGGCAACAAGACACGCGCGTCGTGTCACAAGTCGAAGCGGCTACGCAACACGTGTGGTGTCGTGTCCTCGGACCTACAGCGGTCGAGCGCCGAACTCAGCAATGACAATTGTCGGTGGTGCGCGTGCGTTAGCGTCGCTTGGCGACAGGTGCGGCCAATCGAAGTACCGCATCGATAACGGCTCGACCGGCCTCGCGTGTTGGCGCAATGGCTTCAAAGTGCCCTTCACCCGGAATCGTGATCACCACGACGCTATCTCCCGCGGCGCGTGCACGCGTGGCGTACGCATCGATCACCGCGCGCGGCGCAATAAAGTCACGTTCGCCGGCGATGTGCACCGATGGCACACGAAGCGGCAATCGTTCCGCCGGTGAGGCCTCGCGCACGCGCAGCGGCACGCTATCGGGAACGCCGCCGAGTAGCGATTCCACGGCCGGATTGCCGCAAGTGCGTTTCTCACGCGCAAAGAACTCCCGCAGATCGGCAATACCACCAATCGACACAACGCCTCCAAGCGCGAGCGGGCGGCCACCGGCCAGCTCACTCGTTGCGGGCAGCGATGGTCGTGACGCCAGCCAAAGCGCGAGGTGTGCTCCAGCTGAATGTCCTGCCACCACGATGCGGTTGGTGTCGAGCGGATACCGTTTGGCGAGCGCGCGCACGTAGTCGGCCGCAGCAGCCGCATCGCGAAACGTGCCCGGCCATCCGCCACCGGGTTGATCGTACCGTCGATACTCGACGTTCCACGTGGCAACGCCGCCGTCCGTGATGGCTTGCGCGAGTGGCGCCGTGTTGCGCAGCGCCGCGTACGGCGAATACCAACAGCCACCGTGCAGAATGATCGCCACGGCAAACGTGCCTCGGCCTTTGGGCACGCGCAGATCACCAAACTGGAGTGAGTCTTTGCCGTAGGCGATTCGCACGCCGGGCTCGCGCACCGGCATCGTGTCGACGTCAGTCGCACGCAACAGTCGCACTGCAGGCGTCGGTGGCGTGCCGGTTGCTGTTTGTGCTCGCGCCGATGCAGAAAATGCCGATATGCTGGTGAGCGCGATCGCCACCGCCCAGGACGTCCATCCGACGATGCGATACGAGGTGTTCATGGGCGGAAGCTGAACGTCGCACCGACAAGCGTCCAGCGCGCCGTTCAGAATCCCCAGTGCGCCGCCAGGCGACGGCCCACGTATACGCCTACACCGGTGCCGACGATTGACGCGAGGAAGGCGCTGAACGTGCCAATCCGTTCGCCCGCATACCAACCGATACTGCCGAGGAGGAACGTGCTGAGCGTGACGAGCAGCTTGGTCATGTGGGGTGGGTGAGCGATCCGTTCCAGCGTCCAGTGGCACGGGGCGCGCATCCCGTGCTCCCGAGGGAGACGACCTGACGACAGCTGCGACACGGGCGTGGGGGGTGGCTGGCGACACGGGCGTGGCGATCGTGGCGGGCGTGGCGGGCGTGGCGTGGCGGCGTGGTGGGCGTGGAGGTGGTGGCGGTCGTGGCACGCGTTCGGTACGGGCCGCATAGAAAAGGATTGACACTCGGTCCAGACCGCGATACCGTCGAGTGGCACCAAACCTAGGTTAGGCGTGTCAGCTGCCTGTCGTTTTGCGCGGTTGATCGTCTATGCGAGGTGCAGGGTCGGCATCGCACAGTGCCGACAGCCCAGCGCGGGGGCTCTCACCGCGAGACAACGAGTGCTCGGTGCGTACGGCAGGGCCGGCTCCGAACACACAGCTACAGGAGCAGTGCCATGCGTACGACGGGCAAGGTGAAGTGGTTCAACGACGCCAAGGGATTTGGATTTATTACGCCCGACGACGGCTCGAAGGATTGCTTCGTTCACCACTCGGCGATTCAGGGTGGCGGTTTCCGCACTCTGGCGGAAGGCGAGCGCGTTGAGTTCGACATCGTGCAGGGGCAGAAGGGTCCGGCAGCGGAAAACGTGACAAAAGTTCGCGCCTGATTCACTGCGTTCGCGTAACATGGCGGGGCCCCTGATGCTGTCAGCGGCCCCGTTTTTTTGTGCGACGTTGGATCGCCAGCGAACGCTGCGGACTGCCGAGTAGCTGCCATTTTCGCCAGACCGTCGCGAAGTAGCGCACGAGATCAATGTGCAGGGGTTCGCGCGCGCCTTCCGGATGCCACGCGAGTTCTGCGTTGACGATGGTTGGCGATCGCTGTCCGGGGCGCCAGCGTTCAATTGCGCGCGCGTCAAGGTCCACGACCCAGTATTCAGGAACGCGCGCTTTCATGTAATGCTTGCGTTTTTTCAGACGGTCTGTGCGCACACTGCTTGGCGAGATGATTTCCGTCACCAGGTGCAATTCGTTTTTGCCGTCGAACACCAGTTCGACATTGGCGTCGAACGGTGGCCCCTTTGCGACGAAGACGTCGGGTTGAGTGATGGAGTTGGGTAACGCTTTGACGTCGGCCGGTGCGGGCATGGCGACGCCGATCCCCTGTCGCTCCACGTACGGCTCGAGCAATAGCAGCAACTCGGTGATGGCGATCTGATGCGGCCAGGCGGGCGCGGGCGTCACGACCAGCACCCCCTCAAGGAGTTCATAGCGAGGCCACGAGGGCGTCGCGACGTTGAGCTCGTGGACCTCGTCT
>JAYSVL010000397.1:0-1612 GCA_043718595.1 Gemmatimonadaceae bacterium | reverse complement strand
CCCACAACGCGGCGTGCGTGTACTGCGCCCCGTTCTCGCGTATGCCGGGAAGATATCCCTTGATGTAGCCCGGGTCGTGGGCGCCGCGATCGAACGGTGGCGTGAGCAGCATGATGATCCGCACATCCTCACGCACCAGTTGCTCGTTGAGCGCGCGCATCGCGAGGTCCCGTCGCTCGGCGCTGCCAGCGCCCGAGATCACACTCCAGCTCTGGGCAATCGAATCGATACGACACTCGTCACTGGTCGCTGATCCTATTGGCGTGCCGTCGTCGTAGTAGGCACGCCGGTACCACTGACCATCCCACCCGTGGGTTTCCACGGCGGATGTATAGGAGTCTGCTTGTCGACGCATGAACGTCGCTTCTGCGTGATCGAGTCGGGTGTCGGCAATCGCGGCGAACGACCGCAGCGTGGTGATCAGGAACCACGCCAGCCAGATGCTCTCGCCGCGCCCATCGGCGCCGACCCGACTCATGCCGTCATTCCAATCACCGGTGCCGATCAACGGTAACCCGTGCGGTCCCACCGTGCAGGCCCGCCGTAACGCGCGACGGCAATGCTCGTACACACTACCATGTTCGTCGGTGACGATCGGTAGGTCGTACAGCTCGTGCTCATGCGACTCCAGCGCGCGCATGCGCAGGAATGGCACATACTCATCGAGTACTGACGCGTCGCCGGTCACGCGGACGTAGTGTTCGACCACGAACGGCAGCCACGCCAGATCATCGGAGAACCGCGTGCGCACACCGCGACCGCTGTGCGGATGCCACCAATGTTGCACGTCACCTTCCACGAATTGCCGCGCCGCCGCTCGCACAATGTGCGTGCGCGCGATACTCGGTTCGGCATACACCAATGCCATCACATCCTGCAGCTGGTCGCGAAAACCATACGCGCCGCTACTCTGATAAAGTCCGGTGCGCGCCCACATGCGGCACGCCAAGGTCTGGTACAGCATCCAGGTGTTGATCATGCTGTTGAACGCCGCGTCCGGTGTTCGAACGGTCACGACGCCAAGTCGCGTGCGCCACCCCGCGACGGCCTGTGTGAGTGCGCTACGCGCCCCGGTCGTTGGCCGCAGTCGCGCCATGGTCTGCCGGGCCTCCGCGTCGCTCCGCGCGGCGCCCAGCAGGACCGTGATATCCCGCGATTCGCCCGGTGCCAACACGATCTGCATTTGGAGGGCCGCGCACGGATCGAGTCCGACGCCCGTGGCACCGTCCAGCTGATCCGCAGAGAGCGCCGCCGGACTGGCCAGACAGCCATTGCGCCCGAGGAATGTCTGCCGATCGGCTGAGTAACTCGTGACGGGTTCGCTGGTGGAAAGGAATGCCGTCCAGTCGCGAAAATTCGGATCGAAGTGATTATGTGCGACGATAGCCTGCTCGTCGGGAACAAACCGCGTACGCACCTGAAACTGCGTTTCCGCGCGACGGGCCCCTAACGTCCATTCGACGAACGCGGTGAGTGTCACGCGCCGTACACGATCCGAGGCATTGCTGATGCGCAAGAGCGAGAGCTTGACTGCGGCATCCTCGGGCATGCTCAGTGTGAGCTCCGTCTTGATGCCGTCGTGGACATGGTCGAACGTCGAACGGCCAGGGCC
>JAYSVL010000396.1:0-1613 GCA_043718595.1 Gemmatimonadaceae bacterium | reverse complement strand
CGAATACGATGCCGGCCATTGGAATCTCTACAGGTGATGGGTCAGTGCAGGCGCTCGCAACTCGACGCCGACACACGGCGCACACTGCGTGTCGTGTGCGCAACGTAGGTCGACTCGGATGATGTGCGGTCGCCGCGTCACGATGGCGGCGCGAACGTTGCACCAGCAACGTCGCAACCGCACTGGAGACCGCATGCATCAACTCGTCGGAAAGAATCAACGCGATAGCCGGCGAGTAATCGGCTGTGGCTGCTGTATAGCCTGTGAGTAACATCGACAGCACACCGGCGCAGGAAAGCTTTGCGGGCGAGCTCGAGCAGACTCGCACACCACTGCGCATTCGGACGACCGGCATCACGCTCGCACACGCCGGTGTCGTGGCTGCCCTGGTCGTCGCTCTGCTGGTGATCTGGTTCGCACGCGATGTCTTGCTGCTCGGATTTGCCGGCGTGTTGCTCGCAGTGTTCCTGCGCACCGTGGCACGCTGGGTTCACGAACGCACCGGACTGCCGACAAGCGTCGCGCTGGGTTTGGTCGTCGTGCTGCTGGTGGGGAGTTTCGGCGTGATCTTCTGGGCGCGCGGCCCTGCCATCGCGTCCGAGTTCGACGCACTACGCGACGATATTCCGCGTGCAGCCGCTGCGGTCAAGGCGCGTTTGCAGGAGACTGACCTTGGACGTCGCCTCGTGGCCGAGCTACCCGCGGCGAAAGACGCGCTTCCAAGTGCGCGCTCGGCCGTGAGCAGCGCAACGGGTGTGGTGTCCGGGACGTTCGGGGCGTTGACGAACTTCGTCGTCATCCTGTTTCTCGCGATCGCATTCGCGGCCACGCCGAGTCCCTATGTCTCGGGGCTGATCGCCCTCGTTCCGCCGCGCAAGGAAGCGCGCGTGCGCGAGGTCTTGTCGCGCATGACCGACACGCTCTGGTGGTGGATGCTGGGTCGCCTGCTCTCGATGACGGTGATCGGCGTCGCGACCGGCATCGGACTCTGGCTGTTCGGCGTTCCGCTGGCGTTCCCGCTGGCAGTCATCGCCGCGCTGCTGACCTTCATTCCCAACATCGGTCCAATCCTCGCCGCACTGCCTGCAGTTCTGCTGGGCCTGGCGCAGAGTCCGCGCACCGCGCTGTACGTGGTGCTGCTCTACCTCGGCGTACAGGCCGTCGAGACCTACGTCCTCGGGCCCGTGGTCGACCGTCGCACGGTCGCGCTGCCGGCGGCACTCACGGTGCTCGCTCAACTGCTGTTGGTGATGGCCGCGGGCATCCTCGGCGCCGCACTGGCCGTGCCCCTCGCTGCGGTGACGGTGGTGTTGGTGACGATGCTCTATGTGGAGGATGTGCTGGGGCGAGTGACTCGGAGTGACGCAAAGGTTCCTCAGTCTGCCTGACACGATGTGTCAGTCTGCCGAAGTTACGAACGGGGGCGCATCGAACGATGCGCCCCCGTTTGCGTTACAACTTCTGTCACGTAGGAATTGTCGTGGAAATGGCCAGGGAGGGAATTGAACCCCCGACACGCGGATTTTCAGAGCGCATGTTTTGATGTCAGCGGATGTCATTTCCTTCTACCGGACGTCACTGCATGTCGCGGCAAACTCCCTCAGTTGCTCGGC
>JAYSVL010000395.1:0-4616 GCA_043718595.1 Gemmatimonadaceae bacterium | reverse complement strand
GAGCGGCGCGTCCGCGTTACAGGGCCATTGTACCGATCCCTGCGCGTCCAGCACGTCGTACGACACGCCGGCAAACGTCGGTGTGAGCCGCGCAATCTCGTCCATGATCTCCGAGGGATGCGCGTACTGCATGGGGAAACCCAGTGCGGTTGCGAGTCGCTGCGTCACTTGCCAGTCCGCCAATCCGGCGAGTGGTGGCATGACCTGCCGCACGCGACTGATGCGACGCTCGGCGTTGGTAAAGGTGCCATCCTTCTCAAGGAACGACGAGCCGGGAAGAAACACGTGCGCATACTTCGCTGTTTCATTGAGAAACAGATCGTGCACAACGACACACTCCATCGCTTCCAGACCAGCAATGACGTGCTGTGTGTCCGGATCCGATTGCGCGATATCCTCACCCTGGATGTAGAGCCCCTTGAACGAGCCGGACACCGCATCGGTCAACATGTTGGGGATGCGAAGTCCGGGTTCACTCGACAGCGAAACGCCCCACAAATGTTCGAACAGTTCGCGCGTTGCGTCATCACTGACGTGACGATAGCCGGAATACTCGTGCGGAAAGGATCCCATATCGCAGGCGCCCTGCACGTTGTTCTGTCCGCGGAGCGGATTCACGCCAACGCCCTCGCGTCCGATGTTGCCCGTCGCCATGGCGAGGTTCGCCATACCCATCACCATGGTGGAACCCTGACTGTGCTCCGTCACGCCGAGCCCATAGTAGATGGCGCCGTTGCGCGCGCCACCAAACAGACGTGCGGCCGCGCGTACGTCTGCTGCAGGGACGCCGGTGCTCGCCTGCATCGTCTCGGGCGAGTTGCGGTCATCGGCGATGAATCGCGCCCAGGATTCAAAGGCCGCCAAATCGCAACGTTCACGCACGAACTGCTCGCGCACGAGGCCTTCGGTCACGATAACATGCGCCAGTGCGTTGATCAGCGCGACATTGGTTCCGGGACGCAGGGCCAGATGATGCGCCGCGCGCACATGTGGCGTGCGCACAAGATCAATTCGGCGTGGATCGGCAACGATGAGCTGGGCGCCCTCACGGAGTCGGCCCTTGAGCCGAGACGCAAACACCGGATGTGCATCGGTCGGGTTGGCGCCAATGAGCAGCACCACGTCCGTCTCCGCGATCGACTTGAAATCCTGTGTGCCCGCCGATGTACCGAACGTCTTCTTCAGCCCGTACCCGGTCGGCGAGTGACACACCCGCGCGCACGTGTCGACATTGTTATTGCCAAACGCTGCCCGAACAAGCTTCTGCACAAGAAACGTCTCTTCGTTCGTGCAGCGCGACGACGTAATGCCACCGATCGCGTCAGCGCCGTAGGTCGCCTGCAGGCGCTTGAATTCGCGCGCCGCATGCGCGAACGCAACATCCCACGAAACTTCGCGCCACGGATCCGTGATGCGCTGACGAATCATCGGGCTCGTCACGCGATCGCGGTGGGTCGCGTACCCCCAGGCGAATCGTCCCTTCACGCACGAATGCCCTTCGTTGGCCTGGCCTCCCTTCCACGGTACCATACGCACCACGCGGTCGCCCTGCGTTTCGGCGCGAAAGCCGCAACCCACACCACAATACGCGCACGTGGTGTGCGTCACCGACGTTGGCGTGCCGTAGTCGACGACCGACTTTTCATTGAGTGTCGCCGTCGGGCAGGCCTGAACGCATGCGCCACACGACACACATTCCGACGACCCGAAGTCAGTCGTGCCCGTCGCCACCTTTGACGCCAGGCCGCGCCCAAGAATGGTCAGCGCGAATGTGCCTTGCACCTCTTCACACGCGCGTACGCAGCGCGAGCAGACGATGCATTTGGAGGAGTCAAACGTGAAGTACGGATTGCTTTCGTCCTTTGCCTCGCTGCGGTGCTTCTCACCCTCGTACCCGTAGCGGACATCACGCAAACCCACCGCTCCGGCCATGTCCTGCAGTTCGCAGTCGCCGTTGGCGGAGCAGGTGAGGCAATCGAGTGGGTGATCGGATATATAGAGTTCCATCACACCGCGTCGCAGGGCGCGCAAGCGGTCACTCTGCGTATGCACAACGAGCCCTTCTTCAACCGGGGTCGTGCATGACGCGGGCGTACCCCGACGGCCGTCGATCTCCACAAGACACAGGCGACACGAACCAAAGGCCTGCAACGAATCCGTTGCGCACAGTTTGGGTATCTGCACATCGTGCCGCCGTGCCGCCGCCATCACCGACGTGCCAGCGGGCACGGACACGCGGCGACCATCGATCGTCAGCGATACATGGGCGGTACTCGACGACAACGGCGTCCCGAAGTCCACCTCTTTTAGCAGCGTCATCGTAGATATCCCGTTAGACGGTCGCGCGAGGACCGAAATCTTCCCGAAAGTGCGTTAGCGCACTGAGCACAGGGAGTGGAGTCAAACCGCCCAGCGCGCACAACGACGCGTCGGTTAACACCGTGCAGAGATCCTTCACCAGGTCGAGGTTACGTTCGGGTTCGATACCGCGCGATACCTTGTCGAGTGTTTCAACGCCGCGTGTCGAGCCAATGCGACACGGTGTGCACTTGCCGCAACTCTCCACGGCGCAAAACGCAAAGGCAAAACGCGCCTGCGCAGCCATGTCGACCGTATCGTCGAAGACCACGATACCTCCGTGTCCGAGCAAACCGCCAACGCCGACGAGCGCTTCGTAATCCATTGGCGTGTCGAGCAAGTGGTCCGGCAAATACGCGCCGAGTGGTCCTCCCACCTGTACGGCACGAACGGGACGACCGCTGTAGGTGCCGCCGCCAATGTCATACACCAGCTCGCGCAGTGTGACGCCAAACCCACACTCAAACAATCCACCGCGCTTCACATTGCCCGCCAGCTGGATGGGCATTGTGCCACGTGAACGTCCGAGTCCGAACTGCGCATAGGCATTGGCGCCGTGTTCCAGAATCCATGGCACAGCAGCGAGGGAAAGCACATTGTTGACGACCGTCGGGCGTCCGAACAAACCATGGTGCGCCGGCAATGGTGGCTTCGCTCGCACTTGCGCGCGACGTCCCTCAATACTTTCGAGTAGCGAGGTTTCCTCGCCGCAAATGTACGCGCCTGCGCCAATCCGAAGGTCCACGTCAAACGCGTCGTTCAACTCGCCCGCTGATCGCAGGATCTCGATCGCACGATTGAGCACGGCGATGGCGTGTGGGTACTCTGACCGCAAGTAGATCACACCCCGTTGGGCGCCAACCGCCAGTCCAGCAATCGCCATTCCTTCCAGCAGCACAAAGGGATCGCCTTCGATCAGCATGCGGTCGGCGAAGGTGCCACTATCACCCTCATCCGCGTTGCAGACGATGTACTTCTGCGCGCCGTCCGCGTGCTGTACCGTGCGCCACTTGATCCCGGTGGGAAACCCCGCGCCGCCGCGCCCGCGGAGCCCCGAGTCGGTCACCGCCTGCACGATGTCATTGCCGGACATGCGACGCGCCCGTTCAAGACCAACCATGCCGCCGTGCGCCCGGTAGGCGGCGAGCGATAGTGGGTCGATGACGCCAACGCGTGCGAACGTCAACCGTTGCTGTCGCGCGAACCACGGCAGTTGTTCCGTCAAACCCAGTGACAGCGGATGCGACGAACGCGCAGTGACGTCAGCGAACCCCGACGCGAAAAGCGAGGCAACATCTGCCGCCGTGACCGGCCCGTACGCGACTCGCCCACTGCTGGTGTCCACTTCCACCAACGGTTCCAGCCAGAGCATACCGCGTGTCCCAGTACGCACGACCGTAATGTCCGCCTCGAGCAGCGCGGCCTGCGCAACGATCGCCGAAGCGGTCTGATCAGCCCCGACGGAGCGCGCCGCGGCATCGCCGGATACATAGATGTTCATGCGCACGACATCAGTCGCTGTCCCCGATACGTGCCATCACCGCATCGGCCGCCGCGACATCGAACCCGGCAACTAACTCGCCGTCGATGAGGGCGGCGGGCCCAAGCGCGCAATTGCCGAGACAGTACACCGTGTGCAGCGTCACGCCGCGCGACGTGGTGCCTGGACGCAACTGATGCGTCGCCTCAAGATGTGCGGCTACGTGCTCAACACCAACTGCCTGGCATGCTTCGGCGCGACACAGTTTGAGTTCGTGCCGTCCAACAGGGGCGTCGCGGAAGTCATGATAAAAACTGATGACGCCGCGCACGTCGGCCTTCGAAACGTTGAGCCGACTGGCGATCAGCGGCACGGCGTCAGAGGGAACAAAGCCGAACGTGTGTTGCAACGCGTGCAAAATGGGCAGCATCGCCGTGGCACCTTCGCCATCCTGTCCGTAAAACGCGATCGCACAGGCGATCTCCGTCTGCATGATCGCCTCCGCTATCGTCGCGTCCCACGGCACCGTTGCGTGCATCGTCAACGCACCGATCGGTTAGCGGGGCGCAAGATGTTCTCGCGTGATGGCTGCGATGCGCGTGGTGCCGCTCTGCTTCATCACCAACTCAAATTCACGCCGTAGTATCGCGAGCACGGTTTCCACACCCTCTTGTCCAAATGCTCCAAGCCCCCACACGTACGGGCGGCCGATACCGACGGCAGTTGCGCCAAGCGCCATCGCCTTGAAGATGTCGGTGCCGCGCCGAAATCCCCCATC
>JAYSVL010000394.1:0-4618 GCA_043718595.1 Gemmatimonadaceae bacterium | reverse complement strand
TGTCGGTGTGCTGCAGTGCACCGGTTGCGCTCACAAGGGCAACCTTCACGCCGCTGCGAAATCCAGGATCAAGCCCGAGCACACGCTTTTCGCCCGCCGGTGCAGAGAGCAGCAGTTGTTCGAGATTTCGACCGAAAATGGTGATCGCTTCGTCATCCGCCCTCGTCTTGAGTTCAAGTCGCAACTCGACTTCGATCGCCGGCGCCAGAATGCGGCGATAACAATCGTGGGCGACAAGACTCAGCTGCGACGTGGCTCGGCGACCCACCGCAATGTCGCTCACCAGTCGGGCGTTGATGTCGGCCACCGGCGCCTCTACGCGCCACATCAACTCGCCTTCCGTTTCACCGCGACGAATGGCCAGCATGCGATGACTGGGAATCGTGCCGAGGGCTTCGCTATAGTCGAAGTAGTCCTTGAACTTGGATTCGTCGCTGGCCTTGTCAGCGAGTACCGTGCTGCGTACGACACCTTTGGCGCGCGTCACCTCGCGCACCCAGCCACGCACGACCGCATCCTCCGACAGTTGCTCGGCCAAGATATCGCGTGCGCCCTGGAGTGCCGCGTCGACCGTAGGCACCTCACCGTCGACAACAACGAACGCCTGCGCCTCGACGGCCGCTTGTTCGTCGCTTACCGCGTCAGTCCAGATGCGATCGGCAAGCGGGCCAAGTCCACGCTCACGCGCAATCATCGCTCGCGTACGACGTTTTGGTTTGAACGGCAGGTATAAGTCTTCGAGCGCTTGTTTGGTGTCGGCGCCAAGGATGGCGGAGCGGAGCGCGTCGTCCAGCTTGCCCTGCTCGTCCACACTCTTGAGGATTGCGGCGCGACGATCTTCCAGTTCGTGCAAGTACTCGGACCGGTCGCGCACGTCACGCAACTGCACCTCGTCGAGGCCGCCGGTCATCTCCTTGCGATAGCGCGCAACGAACGGAAGTGTGGCCCCCTCAGCGAACAGGGCCAGCGTGCTGCGCACTTGTTGTGGTGCGAGCGAAAGTTCGGTCGCAACGCGCGCGACGATGTCAGTCGAGAGTATGTCGGTCATGGGCGGGCAAAGTTATCGGCTCATCGTACCGATTTCCACCGCTTGCGCAACTTCGCTCACCACAATGCAAATGATCCTCGGTCGTTTTTCTCCGCGTCTCCGCGCCTCCGCGTGAGCCCCCTCCGCGTGCCCATCTCCGCGTCACCGCGTGCCGCGTCAGCGTGTCGCGTTTAGCACCAGCCGTTGATAAAATCGCACCGCGTCAAACCACGCCGCCGTCGCCACACGTTCGTTGGTGCCGTGCATACCCGCGAGATCCGCGTTGTTGAGCCGAATGGGCAAGAACCGATACACGTGATTGGCGATACGCGTGTAGTGCGCCGCGTCGGTACCACCAACCACGAGGTACGGCGCAACCACAACATCCGGAAACGTGCTCGCAATCGCCTGCTGCAACGCGGTGAACGTCGAATCCACCGGCGACACGGCCGACGCCTCCTTCGGCTCGCCCTGCGCAGTGACGGTCACGCGCTCGTCGTTGATGACGGAGCGCACGCGCGCCGTCACCGCGGCAATCGTCTCGCCGGGAAACGTGCGAAAGTTCACCAGCACGCGTGCGGCGCTGGGCAACACATTGTCTTTGGTGCCAGCGGTAAACACCGTCGCCGCCGCTGTGGTGCGGAGCATGGCGTTCGACGACGCCGATGCCGCGAGTTGACGTTCAATGAGCAAACGAAAGAGCCACTGGTTGGCGAACAGCACCTTCGGCACGAGCGACATCTCCGGTGCGAGATAGTCAAACATCGCCTGCGTTGGTCCGCGCAATGATCCCGGTGACGGATGCGATTCGATGGCCGCAACAGCCGCGCTCAGCACACCGATCGCCGTTTGTGATGGCGGCATCGAGGAGTGGCCGCCAACCGCTGTTGTTGTCAAAGCGAGCGTGAGATAACCCTTCTCCGCAATGCCGACGAGCGCGACCGGCTTCGCCAACGGCAACGGTCCGCCAACGAGCACCGCGCCACCTTCGTCGAGCACCATCGCCGCACGCACATGACGTTCAGCGAGCAACGCAGCGATACGCTGCGCGCCACCTTGTCCGCCCACTTCCTCGTCGAGTCCAAACGCCAGCATGACCGTGCGCCGCGGTTTGATATCTTGCACCACGAGTTGCTCAATCGCTTCGCAAATGGCGATCGCACTGCCCTTGTCGTCAAACGAACCACGTCCCCAGACAAAACCGTCAGCAACATCTCCACCGAATGGCGGATGTGTCCATTTGCCTTCCGTACCCGGTTCAATCGGTACCACATCCAGGTGCGCGACAAGCACCAAAGGTGCAAGCGTGCTGTCGCTTCCTCTCCATGTGAACAACAATCCGCGTGTGCCGACCTCCTCGCGTGTGAGCGCCGCATGCATGCGCGGATACGCCTGCGCGAGGTAGGTGCCCATCGCAGCAAACGCACTGGTATCGTCGTCGCTCGCTGTTTGGTGTGACACCGTGGGTATGCGAATCGCGCCAGACAACCGTGCCAGCGCGGCGCTGTCGGGCAGCACGAGCGAGACGTCCGGCGCGACACGCACTTGCCGAGACGGCAGCACGAGTGCGCGGGCCACAGCAACGCCACAGAGCACGACGAGCAAGACAACGATGAGCAGCAGAAAACGCTTCACGTCACACTCCGGAACGCGTTCGCAATACGACGATCAGCACAGAGGCGCTCAACGCAGAAACCGGCGCGCGACTTGTTCCAGACGATCATCCTTCGCTCGCTCAGCCTCGGCTAACATTTCCGTCACGTACTCACGCAACGCTGGTTCGCCCCAGTAGTAGCCCGTCGCGCGTTCCGCGAGCTGCGTTTCGCCAACACGGGCCGCTTCAAGGAGCGCCCGCGCGGCCGCACGATCGTATCCCGGATCGTCACGCGACGGCAAATCGTAGTGGCGACGCGGCATTTCGCCTTCCGCATCATCTCGCAAAAATGCGCGTGACATCGCCTTCGCCTTTAGCGACAACCGGCGGCAGCACTTTGCCACCGCACGCGCCACGTCGCACCGCGCCGCGCCAATACGGCCGCGCTCAAGGCTTCCCCGTCATCACGGCCGAACAACAAATTCACTTCGTTGCCGCGAATCGTGCGGTAAGCCATCAACGGTTCGGCCACCACGAGTTCGTCCTCGCGGCCAGCCGCGCGTTCTTGCCACGCCACTGTCCACTGTTTTGCGTCGGTGCCTACCATATTGACGATAAGCACCAACCGCTCTTCCTCAGGTGAGTCTTCCTGGTTCACGCGGCGCGCCAGTGTGGCGACGATAAACCCGGTGTCGAGCGCCGTCGCCCGATAGGCGCGCAGCACCACAAACGGGAGCCCGCGAAACGTCGTACTGGTGTCGTCGCGCAACCCTGACGCAAGTCGTGTGAGATCCACCGCCAGACGTGCCGAGTCACGCGGTGGAAGGCCTTCGATGGAGTCGAGCGCAACAGCGGCGACATGACCGGCGGCAAAGGCTACCGTCCATGCGACGAGACGCGCACTGCCCTCTGGCGCAAGACGCACCGGCGGCCATGCAGTGCACCCTGAGTCCGCCCCCACCGGCGCGCGTATGGTGATGTTCACCACACCGACAGCACCGCTACGTGTAAAAAGGTCGAAGCGCCCATCGCCGAGCGCAGCGCCCAATCCGACCGTGTCGCCGACGGTGAGCTCCGTTGCGTCTGGGCGCACGAGCGCGCCATCTGTGAACACTTCGTCGTCGGTCGGCAGGAGCATCAATGTCCCGGCATCGGCGTTCCAGCCACTGTCGCTCGCCATCAACGTCAACGAGTCCGCGCCCGCGCGCGCCAGCAACGTGCTATCCGCGCGCGACGTGGCCGCCGACCGATCGCACGCCGCAAGGAGCGCCAGCGCGAACACGCCCAATGCACACGTACGCAACGCGCTCACCGCCGCGACACACGAACGTCGTTGGTTATGCACGGGTCGGCGGACAAATGACATGATCTGGGCTTGAGCGCTGGACAGGACGTGGATCGGCACAGACACTAATCTGCTTCAGGACGCTTCCCTTTACGAGACATGTCATGACCCCAGCGCGCTCTTCACAATCCGGAATTCTCAACGCGCTCGGGTTGCACCGCCGCGAGCTGCGGGCGTGGGCGATGTACGACTGGGCAATCTCGGCCTTTCAGACAACCATTACAAACGCCGTTTTCCCGATCTTTTTCGTCAAGGTCGCCGCCGGGCATCTCACACCGCCTCAAGCATCGCAGTGGTGGGGCAACGCCAACACCATCGGCGCCATACTCATCGCCATCCTAGCGCCGTTTCTCGGCGCCATCGCCGACTACCGCGCCGCCAAAAAGAAGTTTCTTGTCGGGTTCATGCTGCTTGGCGTTGCGTCCACGGCGGCCATGTTCTTTATCAGTCGCGGACAGGTGCTCTTCGCCTCGATCATCTTTGTCTTGTCGATCGGTGGCGCAACAGGCAGCATGACGTTCTACGAATCGCTACTGCCCCACATCGCGCGCGATGACGAAATGGATCGCGTCTCAACTGCGGGGTACGCACTCGGCTACATCGGTGGCGGACTGTTGCTGGCGCTCAATCTGGCGTGGATCTCCAACCCGGG
>JAYSVL010000393.1:0-1618 GCA_043718595.1 Gemmatimonadaceae bacterium | reverse complement strand
CGCGACCCTGCACACGCGCAATGCGTCGTTCAAGTTCTGCTGGCTCCACCTCGAGCACGTCGAGCTTGATAATCTGGACGAACGGCAACAACGCATCGAGCGTCGCGCGACCGTCGTAATCGTCGAGCGCGAGCGTGTAGCCGTCGGCCACGGCCCGAGCGCAGGTTGCCAGCACCGCATCGTCGGCGACAATGCTCTCAACGAGCTCGATCACCACACTTTTGGGATCGAACAGTTTGTGCAGCTCGGCGACAAAGTGTGCCCGCGTCACATTGATGAATGCCGTGCAGCCGCCAGAGAGTCGTTCCATACCGATTGAGACCATTGCGTGCAGCGCGGTCTCTCCGCACATCGCGTCGCGTGACACGGTGCCGGCGTCTACGGCGTCGGCGTTCGCCCGATAGAGCAGCTCGTAGGCGACCCGACGGTGCCGCTGGTCGAAAATCGGCTGACGGGCGACATACACACGCTCGCTGGCGAGCGGCGGCTCAAGAGTGTCGGACGTGGACAAATGCATGGGACGGGGCAAACGTGAAACGGCTGGTGTACGGCGCCAGACTGTGGCGCTGTCTGGCTGCCTGTAAGTATCGTTCGCACGAGCAGAATTCTTAGCAGTGCGTCAATCGCATGTCCGGGAGCGCGGTGATCGAAGTCGAGAACTATTCCAAGTTGTACGGCGATATGGTGGCCGTGCAGTCGCTGTCGTTTGTTGTCCAGCCGGGCGACGTTCTTGGGCTCGTTGGGCCAAACGGCGCAGGGAAAACCACCACGCTGCGGGCGATGGCGGGTATTTTGCAACCCACATCAGGGACGATCCGTATCGGTGGCATCGACCTCGCCTCCGACCCCGTCGCCGCGAAGCAGCAGCTCGCCTTCATTCCGGACGAACCGCAGCTCTTCGACTATCTCACGGTCGCCGAACATTTGCGTTTCGTCGCGCGACTGTATGGCGTCGCCGACGCCGCCGAACGTATACCGGTGTTGCTCGAGGAGCTGGAACTCACGGCCAAGCGTGATGCACTCCCCACGGAGCTGTCTCGCGGCATGAAGCAGAAGTTGGCGATCGCCTGTGGGTTGCTGCATCGGCCGAGCGCACTGCTGCTGGATGAACCCCTGACGGGTCTTGATCCCGTCGGTATACGTCGTATGAAAGAAACGATCGCTGCGCGCGCACGCGAAGGCACCGCGGTCATCCTCAGTTCGCACCTGCTGCACCTGGTCGAAGAGTTGTGTACCCGACTGCTCGTCATTAGGCGCGGACAACGTGTCGCGTTTGGCACCATCGCCGACATTGTCGCCGAACGTCCGGCGCTCGCTGGTCGTTCGCTCGAAGAAGTGTTTCTCGCCCTCACCGGCGATGAGGGAACGGCGGCGGCCGCGTGATGGCGCCGTCGGCAACAGCAGCGCTGCTCTATCTCTATCAGCGCACGCTCATCAATCGTGTGCGCGCACAACTTGCACGCGCGCGCAGCCCACGCTACATCGTCGCCGTCATCCTCGGCGTGCTGTATTTGTGGTGGGCGCTGTTCCGGAACGTCAGGTTTGGCGGCGGACCGTTTGGCACGATTGCGGGATCGGCCACGCTGCTTCCGCTGTTTGCGTCACTGGCGTTGCTGGC
>JAYSVL010000392.1:0-1625 GCA_043718595.1 Gemmatimonadaceae bacterium | reverse complement strand
GGAGTAAACCAAGGGCGATGCGATAGACGCTCGTCATGTTCATGCCCCACTCAGCGCAAGGCGTGCGTGCGCGACCTTTGCCAGCGAGTCCAGTCGCGCCGCCTCGCGCTTGAGCGCAGCGCGACCCGTTCGTGTGATGCGGTAGTATCGCTCGCGCCCCGAGATACCGTCTGGGCGTTCGTCATCGGGCACCAGTTCGATCCACCGTTGCTCGACAAGTTCTTCGAGCGAGCCGTACAGTGTGGCTGGCCAGAGTCGCACGTCGCCATTGCTCAGCGCGCGAACGTCGTCGTGAATCGCCGTGCCGTAACGCGGCGCGACCGAGACAGACAGCAGGATGAAGAACCAGTGCGACTTCATGTGCGCGCCGAAGTTGGAGATGGTTTTAATATATGCAGTCATACTATGCCTTCATAGTATGTGACGCAAGGGCTGCCGACCGCATTTCCCAATGCGTCGCGTTCGAATCGCCCCGCGTGCGTGATTTCGGTGTCACATGCGCGTGGTAACCAATGCACTGTCAATCGCGGACGGCAGGGCAACTCCTGGCCGCCCAGCGTTTACCACCTCAACTCCATCAGCCATGATTGACTCACCCACCCCCACTTGTGCGCAACCGCGTCCACGCGTATGGTTCACCCATATGAAGACCACGGTTGATATATCAGACGCGCTTTTCGAGGGCGCCCGCCGCCTTGCCGCGCAACGCGGGAGCACCATGCGTGCACTCATCGAAGAGGGGCTACGCGCGGTGCTGCAGGCGCACCGTGCGGCGCCGCGCCGGTACTCGCTGCGCAATGCAAGCGTGGGCGGCGACGGACTAGTCAACGGCGTCGAGCTGGGCGACTGGTCGCAGGTTCGCGCGTTGATCTACGACCACGTCGACCAATGATCGCCGTCGATACCAACGTCCTCGTGCAGGCACATCGCCAGGACACGCCCTTTCACGCCGCGGCCAGGGACACGCTGCAACAACTCGCGGCCGGTCCTACGCCGTGGGCGATTCCCTGGCCGTGCGCGCATGAGTTTCTCGCCATTGTTACACATCCGAAAATCTTTCGCACGCCGTCAACATTGGCCGAAGCGTGCGATCAGGTGGATGCGTGGCTCGACGTGCCAACGCTCCGGCTGCTCAGTGAAGACCGTGACGCACACTGGCCCGCACTCAAGCCGTTGCTCGTATCCGGGTGCATTGCGGGGCCGCGTGTTCACGACGCACGGATCGCGGCGTTGTGCGTCGCGCATGGCGTGGCCACGCTACTCAGCGCCGACCGCGATTTCAGTCGGTTCCCCGCGCTCGACGTGCGCAACCCACTCGTTTAGCACCGCGGCGTACGTAGCGACAAACCGAGGCTTCCACAAAGCCTCGCCCCGCAAACATTCAATCACTTGACTTTCTGTGTTTTCTGGATTTTCTTGTAACTCCGGTTGCATTTCGTGCAGAGACTGACCCAGTCATCCTCACTTATGTCAGTACGATCCGCCGCAAAGAAGACCGCGGACGGGGCAGCAAAGACGCTCTACGCGCAGCCGTCAGCAGAACTTGCGACCCGTATCGAACGAGCAAAGCAACTCGGCAACCAGTCTAGCGCGCAGGTGGTGCTCGAAGCCGTCGACTTCTGGAC
>JAYSVL010000391.1:0-1626 GCA_043718595.1 Gemmatimonadaceae bacterium | reverse complement strand
TCGTGTTTCGTTTGCTTCGTGACACGGCGGAGCGGCTCAAGATGCCGTATTCCGTGCACGCGGCGGGGCGCAACACCAGCACTGACGCCGACGCCATTCACCTCACGCGAAATGGCGTCGCCACGGCGCTGCTGTCGGTCCCCAATCGCTACATGCATTCGCCGAACGAATTGGTCTCACTCGACGATCTGGATGCGGCGGCCGAGCTCATCGCCGAAACCTGCCGCACGGTCACGAACACCACCGACTTCACCGACCGGTAGGGTAGTGTTGCTGGCGTAGCTTCTGCAACAACGACGCGCACCAAGCTCCAAGCTGCGCCTCTCACAGCTCCCAGCTTGCCGTTCTCAGTTGCCGTTCTCAGTTTTTCGTTTGCCGCAGCGGCGCCCGTCTCTCGCTACAGCGTGGAAAGTACGCTCCGCGCCGCAGCGGCCACTTCGCCATCCACGTCGCGAGCGAGCGTCTCAATCGCCGACGCCATTGCCCTCCCACGCGCGCGCACCAGCGCGTCGAGGGCGGCCACGCGCACCCACGTTTCGCGCTGCGCCTCAAGCGACGTGTCCGGACTCACCGGCAACGCAATGCGGAGCAGTTGCTGCACCGCATCGGCGCTGCCGAGTCGACCAAGCGCGGCCAGCATTTCGAGCGCGACATCTTCGTCCGGCTCGCGTTCAAGCGCCGCCGACAAACGCGCCGCGGGCGGACGGATGCCGCCACCGGTGCCCATGCTCATCCCATGGGCCGCCGCTGCCAGACGACGCACTTCACTGTTACTGTCGTCAACACGCGGGTGCAACGACTGGAGCGCTTTTGGCGTGCGCAATCGCAGCAATGCGCGCGCGACCGCCACACAAATGCGATCATCGTCATGCGTGAGCAGGGGCAGCAGTGCAACATCGGCGTGTGCGACACGCATCTCACCAAGCAGCGCCGCCGCGTTGCGCACCACGTACCAACGGGAATCGCGCAACAGGTCGAAGAGCATCATCGACCCAATGTCGAGCGCCACGATGCCGTCGAAATATGCGCGTCGCCCGAGACGATCATCGGCGATGAGCAATTGCCCGATCAGCGTTTCGACGCCGGCGTCACCTGCGCGCGCGAGCAGTTGCAACAGTGACCCGCGGTCGTGGCTGTGCGGCAATTGGCGCGCGAGCAGGTCAAGCACCGCCGGGCGCAGGAGCAAGCGAATTCCCCCTTCGATGGCCACACGACCCGCGCCGTTGCCGCAGACCCGCAACTGGTCCGTCAGTGCGACAGCGATCGCTTCGACCACACGGGCATCACCTCTCTGCTGCGCGTCGTCGACGAGTTCTTGCAGAGCGCTAATCGCGCGAATCGCCGTCTCGTCACTGCGCGCTGCCGACAAGCGCGCCAGCAAGTTGGCCGATGTCACTGGCGCGGACTCGCCGCTCTCCACCGACGCGAGCTGTCGCGTAACGAGCACACTCCACGTGCGCAGGATATCGTGCGACGCCGATTCGTCGCCAAGCGCAGCAACGCTTGTTGGCGTATCGCCAGTGAGGGGTCGCGCCGCCAGTTGTGCGTCTGCTTCACCACTCGGTTGTTCAGCGAGCAAACGGGCGAGGGTCAGCAGCTCGCCGGGGGCTGCACCGTCACGCACCG
>JAYSVL010000040.1:0-2797 GCA_043718595.1 Gemmatimonadaceae bacterium | reverse complement strand
TGGAGGAGGTTGTGGGGCGGTTGGAGGGAATCGTGGGGTTGTAGGGACGTAGCGTAAGTCTTCTTCACGGCCATTCGCGGCGAATCGTTTGCGCTTGACGCAATATGTCGGCACACATGCCAGCGATGCCTACATTTTGTGTTGACTCGACAGGGACGGCGACGCATAGTGCTTATATGCCACACGCCGACATCGACATTTCGCGTCATGTGACGACCGCCGAAGGCGCCGCCGAAGTGATCCGACGCGCAAAAATTGGGGCATTCTTTCGTCCTGCTCAGGTCGAGGCTGTGGGGCTGACGCGCGACCAGCTGCCAGCGCTTGAGCGCGCAGGGGTTGTGGAGCGGGTTGGGCGCGGCCTGTATCGCCGCACCGACGCGGACATCACGGAGAACTACTCCCTGGCCATGGCGTGCGCTCGCGTGCCGCAGGGAATCATCTGCCTGCTCACGGCGCTCCGCGTCCACGGCATCGGAAGCCAAGCCCCGTCGGCCATCTGGATGGCCATTCCGCAACGGGCACGAACGCCAAAGCTCAGTGACCTCAGGCTGCGATTCGTGCGCTTCAGCGGTGCGGCGACAACGTTTGGCGTGATCGCAACCGCTTTTGAGGGCGTGCCGACGCATATCACCACCCCCGCGCGCACCATCGTCGACTGCTTCCGACTCGCACGCCACATAGGCCCCGAAGCCGGCGTGGAGGCCTTTCGAGACGCACTTCGCCGACGTTTGGTGACCCGCGCCGAACTTGCTCAGACTGAATCCGTGTTGCCGAGCCGCGCACTGCGAGCACACCTCGAAGTTGTCGCAATATGACCACGAATCTCGCGGCGTCGGTCCAAGCGCGTTTGCTGAAGATCGCGAAAGCCAACGGCGAAGAGTTCGAGCGCACGCTGGTTCGCTTCGCCGCCGAGCGCTGGCTCTATCGCCTTGGACAGTCCTCGGCCCGCGATCGATTCATCCTCAAGGGAGCGTCCCTGCTTAGCGTATGGCTCCCCGACCCGCACCGCACGACGCGGGACGTGGATCTCCTCGGTTCGGGATCATCGGACGAGACAAACATCCGCCATGTGTTGGACGAGATCGCAAGCGTACCGTGCATCGAAGACGGACTCACGTTTGACCTGCATGATCTCGAGATAGAGCCGATCCGCGCCGACACGGAGTACGTTGGAACGCGAGCGTTGTTCCTCGCACGGTTGGGCAAGGCACGAATTCGAATGCAGGTGGATATCGGATTTGGCGATGCGCTATCGCAGGGCGCCGAACGGGTCGCGATGCCACCAATGCTACCCACATTGCCTAGCGTGTCGCTCCGCGCCTACCCGCGCGAACAGAGCGTGGCCGAGAAGTTCGAAGCGATGGTGAGACTGGATACGCGCAATGGTCGGATGAAAGACTTTCACGACATTTGGGCGTTGACTGGTGCCTTGGTGTTTGACGGCGCGCGTCTGCGTGATGCAGTGGCGAGTTGCTTCGCGCGCCGCGGAGTGCCGTGGACATCAGAGCCGCCACCCGCGCTGACAACTGCACTATATACACACACCGAGATGATGAAGCGCTGGCGCGGGTATGTCGATGGAAAAAACGTGATGCAACCACCGCCGACAACCTTTACGGTCATTGGTGACCGCATAATCGACTTTCTGGGACCCGTGCGCGAGGCAGCGTTGCGTGACGAACCGCTGCGTGCAGTTTGGCAACCTGGCGGACCGTGGATCGGGATCGCGTTCAGCGGAGACACTCATGTCGCCGAGGGTGCTTCGGATCATGAGCACAGCCTGCAACCTATTTCTCCATTGGGCACCTCCTTCGTCATTCTGTCATGAACCACTCCGAAATCGTCAGCTTCCTCTGGGGTGTCGCCGACCTCGTTCGCGACACTTTCAAGCGCGGCAAATACCAGGACATCATCCTCCCGCTCACCGTGCTGCGCCGACTCGACTGCGTACTGGCGGACACCAAGGAGAAAGTACTCGCCAAACAAGCCGAACTCCGCGGCAAGAAGCTCGACAACCTCGATCCCCAACTTCGGAAAGTTGCCGGCTTCGCGTTCTACAACACATCGCGATACGACTTCGACAAGCTCATGGGCGATGCGCCGCACCTCGCGGCCAACCTGCGTAACTATATCGCCGGCTTTAGCCCCAACATGCGTGAGGTGCTCGAACGCTTCGACTTCGACAACACCATCGCCAAACTCGACGAAGCGGGGCTGCTGTTTCAGGTGTTGGAGCGCTTCAAGTCCGTGGATCTCCATCCGGACCGCGTGGACAACGCGACCATGGGCACGATCTTCGAAGAACTGCTGCGCAAGTTCAATGAAGCGCTGAACGAAAATCCCGGCGAACACTTCACGCCGCGCGATGTGGTGCATCTCATGGTAGACCTCATGCTCGCGGGCGATGAAGCGCGTATTCGTGGCAAGGGCGTGGTGCGCACCGTGTACGACCCATGTTGCGGTTCCGGCGGCATGCTCATGATCACGAAAGAGCACATCACCGCCGGGCTTAACTCTCAGGGTGCGCTCGTTCAAGCAGCCATCAATCCCGATGCCGAACTGCATCTGTTCGGGCAAGAAGTAAATCCCGAAACGTGGGCCGTGTCCAAATCGGATTTGTACATGAAAGATCCGACTGGCCGCGACGCCGATCACATCGCGTACGGCAGCACACTCGGTAACGACAAACACAGCGGCGTGTCGTTCGATTACCTCATCGCGAATCCTCCATACGGCAAAGACTGGAAGCGCGACGAAGACACGGTGCGCGCGGAACATGAGCGCGGCGCAGCGGGCC
>JAYSVL010000390.1:0-15318 GCA_043718595.1 Gemmatimonadaceae bacterium | reverse complement strand
TCTGCGCGTCAATCACTTTGCCAAACAGTGTCACGCCGCCCGCTGGCGTCTGCGCGCGCAACGTCGATGCGGCGCAGACGGCGAGCAGGACTGCTAGGAACGATCGATACGTCACGGTTTTTGCGTCGGAGTAAATGGCACGTTGTTAAACATGCCACAAGCTAACCGGCGCAGCTAACGCGACGATGACAGCGGGTGAGCGAACTCCGCGACGCGTTACGAAATTGGCGGCGGCACACACGCACTCTTGGAGAGTGCGGTGATCGCCTTGGCTACGAGGTCGACTCGTCCTCTGTCCAGTGCAGCAGCGATATCGGCTTGCACCAGCGGCACCAGCGCGGCGAGCGCCGTATTGCGATTGCCACAGCCACCACGTTCCGCGGCCGAAAGTGCGCCACGAATGTCGCTGATACGATTCGCCGACAAGCCGCTGTTGCGCTCCAATTGATCGAGATAGGCGCGCGCTAACGCAAAGCTTGGCGGCCACACGGTGTGCGGCTGCTCCTGCGCGTTGAACTGTTCGTACCGTACGGTCTTCGCGGCATCAATTTCGTTTTGCGACAGGTACGCACTCGGCGTGAGCTCATGCACGTCGAGACCACGCGCTTCGTCCGACGAGATGATCGCGCCGTTGTACCAATACGTGCTCCAGTAACCGCCGCCCGGGCCACGATCGAAGAAACCAATCTCGATCGGTTTTGCCGGATCGGTGAAGTCGAATATGGTCGCCCCACCCATATAGAATGCTTGCACCATGATGTCGCGCCCCGGCACCGGGATCAGTGAACCATTGTGTGCGGTGCAAATCTCTTCCGTGGTCTGCGGCGCTGGCATCTTGTAGTAACTCTGAAACTTGAGTTCGCCCTTCTCGATGGTGAAGATGGCGTTGCCGCCCCACTCGAGTTTGTCAGTTGCGCGACAACGCGCGGCACCGCCGCCGCCCCACTCGTCCGAGAACAACACCTTGCTGCCGTCGTTGGTGAACGTCGCCGAGTGCCAGAACGACATGTTGGAGTCAGCGACGGATTTGAGGCGCTTGGGGTTCTTGGGATCGCGAACGTCAAACAACAGCCCGTATCCCGCGCACGCACCGCCAGCCAACCCCGAACCCGGGTACGCCGTGATGTCGTGACAACCGCTTTGTCCCACACCCGTTCCGCGGCCACCACCACCGCCACCGGGCGGAGGAGCAACCAGCGTGCCATCGACGATGATGCCCGCGCCGCCTGCCCTGCCTGCACCACCCGGAGGACCACCCGCGCGACCCGCACCGCCGGCGCGGCCTGCACGCCCGCCGCGACCACCCGTATCGCTCGGCGGTGGCGCATGGACCGTGCGACCCGAGAGATCGGCCAGCAGGTGTGGCGAGTTGACGACGGCGGCGCGCTCCGGGTTCTTGAGCGGCACCTTGATCACTTCGATACGAAAGCGTGCGCTTGCCGAATCGCCGGCCGGTGCATCCTGACATCCGGCCAACTCTTTTGGTGAGCGAATCGACGAGTAGCCGCTCACATACACATAGATGTTGTTCTTGTCGCTCGGATCTTGCACGAGCGAGTTGGTGTGCGACCCGCGACAGGTTTGTACATTCGTGATCAATCGCGGATTCGCTTTGTCGCTGATGTCAAAAACACGGACACCGCGGAATCGCTCAAGGCTCACCGTGTCGGTGATTGGTGTCGATCCGCAGTCGTTTCGCGCGCCAAGTCCTTCGCCGGAAACAAAGAGCAGATTGCCGTAGACCGTGGGGTCACCCTGACTCGTCGGGCACAGGTACGCCGACACCATTTTCGGGGCGCGAGGATTTGTGCCATCCCAAATGATGATGCCGCGGTAATTGCCCTGGATGATGTAGTTGCCGCTGAACGCGAGATCGGACCCGGTGGCACCACGACCTGTAAATCCTGTTGGCGCCGGCGAGTTGGAGAGCAGCTTCATGTTGAACGCGGCTTCACCGGCTTGTCCGGCCGCCTCACCAGCGGTGAGACCAATTCGTGGATCGGGATTCGGTGCCTTTGCGCTCTCGGGGTAGCGCATCGGCGGCGCACCGGCGAGCGACACGTCGCCGGTGATCGTCATCCCTTCGGATGGAGCCGGCGGACCGCTTCTGGAACTGCTGGTCGTCGCTCGTGAGCAGGCGAGCGCGAGCACCATCAGTGAGGCTAAAACGAAGGGGGTACGACGCATCTTCCGATCCGGTGAGAGAGGGAGCCCGGTGTGAGTAACACGCGGGTACCGTAGCGACTAACGAGTGGGAACCGTCTCAAGCATACGGAGCATGACGGTGATCTCGGCCGATTGGTCCGACACCACGTCGTTGGCAAATCGAAATACGGATTCGTCGTGGCCAGCGTTGCCGTTGGTGAGCAGCGTGTTCACCATGGCGATCGCGCCGCGGTGATGGCGGATCATGCCGTTGAGAAAGAGCCGGTCAAACTCCGAACCCCGCGCCTGGTCGAGCTGCGCCATCTCGTCGTCGCTCAGCATGCCGGGCATCATCATCTCGTGCGTCATGTCGCCCATTTTCATCACATGGCGCGTGGCCGTGGAATCGGGGACGTCCTGCTTTCGTTCGCGCAACCAGCGTCGCATCATGCCGATCTCGTCGCTCTGCGCGGCGACAATGCGGAGACACAGCCGTTGCACGTCCGCGCGCGCACCGTGTGTCGCGGCCCATCGTCCCATGATCACGGCTTGTGCGTGGTGCGGAATCATGCCTTGCATGAACTCCACGTCCGCCGGTGCAAATGCGCGTGCCGCACTGTCGGCGGTGGCGAGCGCAACGGCCGTCGCGGCCGATCCCGCAACGACGACGCCTGCACCGGCGGCCAGCACCGGTGCGAGCGATGATGTCGATGCGCACGCGCCGATACCGACCAGCAGCAGTGCTGTGAGTGGGCGCGTGTTTCGGAGACTCGTCATCCGTGTATCCTAACCCAGCGCGGCCGGAGTGCGGCAGAGCGCACTGTCGCCGAAGCACGTTTCCGCGTATGCTCAGCGCTGAGCTCTGGATTACGCCTACTGAGGACATGCACGTGCTGCCATTCCGCTACCACAAGGGTCAGCGCGAAGTGCAAGGGCAGGCGAACTCCATCGCCTGCGCTGACAAACTGTCGACATGGGTCGGTCCGGTCGCGAACTATGCGAACGAGGCCGACCTGATCGTCCTCGCGTCGTCGCGCGCCGACACACTTGCCGTGGCGGCGTTGTCCGGACCGGCGCCGCTCGTGACCGCACGCGAGGTATCGAACGAGAGCGACAGCGGTATCGTCGTGCAGCTTCCCACGCGGCTGTCGTCGATCCTGTCGACTGACACGCCATGGGGTGGCATCGTGATCAATCCGGTCACCGCCCGACGCTCGCGCATCGCCGGTCGGCCCAAGCAACGCGACGAGTCGGTGGAGATCGCGTGTGAGATCGCGTTCACGAACTGCCGGAAGTACATGACGCCCACACGAAGCGTTGGCGATGCTGTGCATGTCGGTGCCATCGCGGCAGCTCCGCTCGCGCTCAATGATCCGTGGGTTTCAGACACCATCGCCGCTGGCGAAACTGCCTTTCTGGTGACCATCACGCCCAGCGGTTTCGCCGATGTGTCGCACCGTGGTGGACCGCCAGGATTCCTCCGTTACGACGCTACCGAGCGGTGCATTCACTGGACGGAGTATTTGGGCGATGGCATGTTCGTCAGCACCGGCAACCTTCGCGTCAACGCTCAATTCGCGCTGATCGTGCTGGATTTCGCCACGGGCGACGCGCTCAGACTCGATGGCGACGCGGAGTATACGAACGTGCGACGGGATCGGCATGAGCGCGTCGATGCGCTGTTACAGGCGAGCGAGCCATTCCCCGTGCAGGGACACCTTGAAGGACGCGTGCATGGCGCGCAACGATTGTCAGGCTTCACACTGCCGCGGGAGCGCGTGGAGCGACACTCGCGTATCACCTCGACGGATTCAACATCCGTTCAGCACCCGCAGTAGTGCAGATGTGGAGATGATGAAGACTATGCGTGTCTCTGCGAAACGCTGGTCTGGCGCGTTCCTGTCGCCCTCAACCAGCGCGCACGCGTGCCTGGCGCCTCGTGTGCAGTCTGATGCTGACGAACACCGTCGTGCCGTGACTCAACACTAGGGCGAGCGGACAGGTGCTGCCAGATAGGCCGGATCGATCGTCGGCGACACGCCCACATCATCGAGAATGAACGCGCCAAGCGCGGTGCGCTCGAACAGCAATCGAATCGACTTGAGCTTGGCCGGCTGAAACCCTCCGGTACCTGTCCCGCCGGAGGCACTCAAGTCCACCATCGGCAGCACGAACGTTTGCGGCACGTATTCGAACCTGTTGGCAAAGCGTTGTGCATCGCGCCCCGCGCGGCGATAAATGTTGACTTCGAGCGGACGCCGCATCGCGCCATAACGACTGAGTGGTACGCGTGAAGTTTTACCGTCGGTGTCCGTGAACTCGACCGTAAGATCAATCGGCATGGTGTCCGCCAGCGGATTGGGCTTGGGCGGCTTCGGCAGCTTCTTGATCGAGTCTGCGGTCGCCTTGGCGCGCGCAGCAACCGCGGCTTTCGATGTGTCGCGCTTGGTCGTGTCGCGCGGCCCGGGTCGTGCACCCGGTCGGTCTTTGGTAAGCGCAATCGACAGATACACAGCCGATCGGTCACTCAGATTGAGCGAGCGAATCACCGAATCGGACAACGTGACGGTGAAGCTTGCCGCCCTTCCAAACTTCATCGTGTCTGCACCGCCAATGCGATTGTTCCAGCCAATCCACGCGGCGTTGTTGCGCTGATTGTCGGCACCGCGACCGCGGAACGGGATGACGTTCTCTTTCCACGTTGACAAACTATCCGCCGAAATCGTCACGCCGGGTTGTCCCGTCGTGATGTCAACGTCTTCATCAAACTCGGCTAGCGGACGATACCCACTCTCGGCGAAACGCGTCGTGTACATCGTCTTCGGAAACCACTGGCCGGCGGTGCGATGATCGCGGAAGAGTGGCAGATACGCCTTGTTATCGTGCAGCGTGGCCTCGAGAAACGCCGAGATCACAAGCTTGCCCATGCGGCGTTGGTCTTCGATGGGTACGAGTGTGCGCAAGTCGAGCGACCGTCCGCTGCGTGGCCCGTTGTCCTTGTTGTTCCACACCGAGTTCCACTGCCCGTGGTTGGCCCGGTACATAAAAAATGTTGACTTGAAGTGCGGCTGACCATCGGTGAAGTGCAATCGCTGATACTGGCGAATACCGGAGAACGTCGACACGTCACCGTCGTGCGAACCGTGAATGAGCAGGTAATTCACGTTCTCGAGCGGCGTGGGCGTCGATGACGGCATGTACTGTCCGTCCACCGGAGCGATCGCTACAACACCCTTGATCCCGAAGTTGAAATTGAATCGTTGCTTAAAGTCGTCGGGGTAGAATTTGAGTTTGTTGAACGTCGCACTGATCGCCGCCGCTTCTCCACCGCGCGAGTGACCCATGACAACGATCTTTTGCAGGTCCACCTTCTTGGCCAGCGGCCCGGCACTCGAATCATTGAATCGCTTCCACGACTCGATGTGCTTGAGCATCATCCACGCGCGACCGTCATTTTCGCCCGACAATCCGTTGATGAAATTCTCGTCAACTGACACAAAGATGAAACCGCGCGACGCCATCAACTCGCCAAGATATCCGTATCCAGGATCGGAGAAGTCCTGCGGATTGTGATTGCCGTGCACCACGAGCACGAGCGGGAACGGTCCATTGCCCTCGGGATACCAGACGCGGCCATTGATCGGCGCCGCCTTGAGATCGAATCCCCAAAACTTCTTGCGCGATTTGGCCTGTGCTGGTGCAACGCTTGCAAACGGTGACACATCCACCGCCTTCGTTTTGTACGTCACCGAGTCCTTGTACTCGACACGATTCTTGTCAGTGCCGGAGCCGTAGTACATCCGCAGCACCTTGAACGAGCCTGGGTCCGCAGGATTTGGCGCGGCAATGGTTTGCGACGCCAGAACGACTGCCGAATCGTCGTTGGAGAACTTGAGCGCCTGCGAACAGGCCGCGATGGTTGCGGCGGCGCTCAGCGCAATGAGCGGAACGATGCGCTTCATTATCTCCACCTCAGCGTCAGACGGTGGACTTGTTTTGAGCCGGCAAAAAATCCAAGACCGTATTCGACGTTCAGTCGATCAGCGTTGACGGCCGCGCCAACACTCACCGGACGTTCGTCTTTGCTTTCCGTGCGGCGCACACCAACACGTCCATTTACGGAGTAGCCCTCAATCCAACCATAGCCAACATCGAGACCGGCGGCGGGTGAGATCCATCCATGACGACGCGCCATGACTTGGGTGGCGAATCCATAGTCCAGCTCTCCCCACTGTTTCGTCGCCGTCCAGCCGAACGCAATCTGAGTGGGTACGCTGACCGATTGTGTTCCGAGCGAATACGGGGCCGCGATGTTCTGTACCGCCAGGCCGGCGGTGCCTGAAAACAACGGACGTGATATACCGAGATCCGCGAGGATTGCCGAGCCGCGTGTTGGCAGCGCGACGGACGAAGTCGCGGACACGTTTTGTGGAGCGATATCCTGCGCGTACTTCGCGCCGACGCCAAATCGAAAACCTTTCCAGAGCATATTCGCTGCGGCCGCGGTCACCAGGCTCGAAACGTCAGCGTCGCCCGTCCCCAGCACATTGCGCGGAGCGTATGGATACGTCGTTGTGCGGGGCGTGGAGAAGTTCACCAGATGCACGCCCCAGCCGAAATTGAGCGGGCCCACTGTCCATCCCGCCGCGGTGGCCAGACTAAACGCGTGCCGACCGTAACTGCCAACCGACACGCCGAATGGCATGCCAGTGGTGTTCACCAACGCCGGATTGTGAAAGATCACATATTCGTCCCGTCCGGCTACCCACGCATTGCCGAGTGACGCGGCGCGCGCCGAAACGGGCAGGATGAGGGCGAGCGGACCGGCGTCCTGCGCGCTCGCTTGAGCCGCAGCGAGCAGGCACGCGACGGCACAGGCGTTACGGGCAGGGGCAAAGGGTCGATGTCGGGAATTCATTCGTCGAACGTGATGAGTGGTTGGCGCCGCGTCGGGAAATGATGTGCGCCGCGCACACAATTCGACACTACCAAAACCAACATCGTTGGAACTGCCCCAAACACGTACGAGGATGGAATCGCATCGATCGGTTTTGGGGCGTGGGCGATTGGTGGCCATTGCTGGGGCGCGACCCCTCCATGCAGGCGGAAGGGTTCACCACACTCACCTACGAAATCGAAGAAGGGCGCGGCGGTGTGCCGCCACGCCGTTGTCTCACCCAGAACCCCACGCACGTCGCGGCAATACACAACAACCCCACAGTCCACGGCACAACTCCGGATCGAAGCGCGTTGCCCACCATGAGAAAGTCCGGAACGCCCGTTTGCCACAGGGTCCATTCGTAGCCAATCGACGAGGCCAGCGTCGGATTTCCGGTGACTAGGACAATGATCGCGTCGCCGTTGTCCGGATTGATCCGCAGCGTGCTGTTGATCGCCGGTGCATTGGAGCCGTCGTGACCGTAGACGTAGTCTCCTTTCGCCGTCGGCGCGTAAAGCATCACGCCGAGTCCCCACATGTCGACGCTGAGCGTGCGACCGTGTGGTTGGCGCATGGAATCGACGTTCGCTCGACGTAGGGTCCGCACATCGGTACGGTTGTCGCGCACCTGTGCATGCACAAACGACACGAGGTCGCTTGTCGATGCAGACAGTCCGGTGGCTGCAGCCGCTGCGTATCGATACGACGTCGCAAGCTTGCCGTTTGCGTCGTATGACCTGGACGTATTGTCCAGATGGCCGAGGTATTCGTACGTCGCACGATGCATGCCGATCGGTGCAAACACCATCGTCTGCATCCATTCGGCGAACGGCACGCCGGTAACATCTTCGACGAGCGCCTGCAGTACCAGATAGCCACCGCCGGAATACTGAAACGCGGACCCTGGTTCACGACCCACAGTGATGGCTGCGGCGGTGCCCGATGACGATCGCGGCTGACGCAACGACGCACGGACAGACGGCAGGGATTCGTTGGGCATGTAGTCGCCAAACCCCAGTCCATCAGTGAGCCCTGCCGTGTGCGACAGCAGTCTCCGCACGGTGACGCGACTATTGTCGAACGTGCCCACCGGTAGTTGCCACTGCTTGAGATACGTCGATACCGGCGCGTCAGGGTCAATCGTCCCCGACTGCACGAGTTGCATCACGCCGAATGCGGTGAACCATTTGCTCATCGACGCCAGCGGGAATCGCGTGTCCCGATTCACACTATCGACCGACGGCGCGAAGTGTTCGGCGTAGACTTCGCCGTTCCGCATGAGCACGAGCGCAATATTCCCCCGACTCTGCGTTCTGCCCATGGCTATTGCGGCGTCCATGAACGCCCGCACGTTCCGTTTAGGCGCGATCGGCGTGAGCCACCACCCGCTAACCGCACCGTACACGGCAACACCGGTCCAGAGGATAACCGCTACCAAACCGATCATCAGTCGTTTGGTTTTCACAGGTCCCTTTGCATGAGTGGCGTGCACCAACAACTCGCGCACACTGTGTACGGCTACGAAAGGCGGGGCGTTTCAGCGCGACGCGTTCACGACGGCTCTGTCGTGGTTGCGCGCACGCCATAACATTCAGCGCTGCGCGAACACTCCAAGTACGTAAGTGTCCGGTCTCCACCGGCAACCTTTGAGGACTGCCGCCTTGGCAAACCTGCTACTCGCCGTGACGATCTTAGGGCTCTTCCTTGCATGGCGCCGGACGTCATTTCGGCTCCCGGCGCAAGTACGCATGGCCCTGAGCTCGCCGCGCAAAATCTCAGCGCTCGCGGGCTTCGTCGTGGTTTTCGTCACGGTGGGCTATTCGATCGGTGATGTGTTGTCAGGTCGCACGCAAGTCAGCAAGAGCCCCGTAAAGTACGCCACGCGGTTGCTGGGCCCCGAAGCGCACCAGCACGATCTTGTCGACCCGGCGCGCTTCTGGCGACAAGTCCTTCTGCAGACCGGCGCAGGGATGGCCGTCGGTGTAACGACGATCGCGCTAAGCCGCGTGCGCCAGAATGCTGAGCCGCAGCGTGTTTGATTACCCTCGACAGCATAGACGCGGGGAGCATGTGATGCACAAGCGAGTGATGCGGCTGTTCATCGGCCTGACCGCCTGTGCGGCGTCGGCCGCGGCGCAAACGGTAACGATTGACAACGTCACCATCGTCGACGTCAGCAACGGCAAACTGCAGTCGCACAAGACGATCGTCATCGAAGGCAAGCGCATCGCGCGCATCGAAAACGCGAGCCCGGCAACACGCGCGGCGGCGACGCTCGATGGCACCGGCATGTTCGTCATTCCCGGCCTGTGGGACATGCACATTCATGCCTACTTCACCAACGACACGTCGCGCTTTCACAGCACCAGCGAGGTGATGCTGCCGCTGTTTGTCGTCAACGGGGTGACCGGTGTGCGTGACCTGGGCAGCAATCTCGAGGCCACGCTCGCCGCGCGCGACAGCATTGCTGCGCATCAACTGATTGGCCCGCGCATGGTCGTATCCGGCCCCATGATTGATGGGCCAACGACGCGTTATCAGGCAGCAATCAAAGTGTCCACGCCCGACGAGGCGCGTGCTGCCGTTCGAATGCTCAAAGCGCGCGGCGTGGACTTGATCAAGACGCAATCGCTCATTCCGCGTGACGCGTACTTCGCACTGGCCGACGAAGCAACACGCATTGGCATTCCGTTTGAAGGACACGTGCCGAATGTAATCACCGCATTCGAAGCGATCACCGCGCGCCAGCGCAGTTTTGAGCACTTGATTGGTGTGCGCGATACGGCGAACACGTTGATCGCTGAACTCGCACGCAACAAAGTCTGGCAATGTCCAACGGTGATCAACAGCGTTGGCACACCAGCTGAGTTTCTCAATGACCCCGGTCTGTCGTTCTGGTTGCGACCAGCGGTGGACGGATGGCGACGCACGGCCGTCACGCAGGCGGCAGCGAGTGATTCAGCAGCACTGGCGTCTCAGGAGCGAGCAACGCGTCGCCTCGCGCTCGTCAAGCGTATGTACGATTTGAAGATACCATTTCTCGCGGGCACGGACGCACCAGCCGGTTACGATCTTGTTCCGGGCGCGAGCATTCATCGCGAACTGCAACTATTTGTGCGGGCGGGACTCACACCGCTGCAAGCGTTACAGACCGCGACACTCAATCCCGCTGCCTATTTCGGCAAAAGCGCCGAGTGGGGGACAATCGCCGAAGACAAAGTGGCGGATCTGGTCGTGCTGACGCGCAACCCGCTGGTCGACATCGCCAACACGCGGTCGATTGCCGCCGTGGTGTCCGACGGTCGCTACTACGCGCCGCGCGAGTTGGATCGCATGCGGCTGCGTATCATGGAACTGGCAGGGAAGTGACGCAGAACGCTGGAGACCACATCCACTCGTGCAACAGACTTGAATCGACTCTCCCCCTGACTCCGAGCCTGCCGCCATGACCCGACCGCCGCTGCCCCCATTCGACATCGCCTCAGCCACCCTCAAGGTCCGCGCCGCGGAGAACGCGTGGAACGCACGTGACCCCACGGCCGTGTCACTCGCCTACACACCGAACAGCCGCTGGCGGAATCGATCGGAGTTCATCACCGGGCACGCCGAAATTGAGGCGTTCCTCACACGGAAGTGGGCGAGGGAACTGGAGTATCGACTCATTAAGGAGCTATGGGCAGCGGTCGGCGACCGGATCGCCGTGCGATTCGTCTATGAGTGGCGCGATGTCAGCGGCCAGTGGCTTCGCTCGCACGGCAACGAAAACTGGCGCTTCGATGCCGATGGGTACATGGCGGAGCGCCATGCGAGCATCAACGACGTGTCGATTACAGAATTCGAACGGACGTTCCGCTGGGAGCAGGGCCCGCGACCGAACGATCATCCTGGGTTGAGCGAACTCGGACTCTGAGCGTGCCGCGATAACGCCGCTCCTCGAGTTGGCTGCGCTGCATGAAAGTTGATTGCTGAGTCGTCGACAGCCGTCAAAGCGGCGACTTGCGCCCCGATCCGTTCCATCTGGGCGGCGCGAGCGCGTGCCCAACGCGGCAAACGAAGCGCAAGGACCGCCATCCCGGCCAACCCGACGACGGCCGAGAACGCGGTGAGACCGATCGTCGCGCCCACTGGGGCCACCGGCATCGCCGCGACCATCGCCGTCGATAGAATAAAAGCGGCGGCGCCAAGTCGGAGAAACACCGGCCCCTCATCTTTGCGCGTGCTCAATCGCAGCCGGTGACCGGTTTCCGTCGGTTCAAGGAGGGCATGAAGGTTGCCGTTGCTCCACTGTCGGAATGCGCCATCACTTCGAAGTGTGCCAGGCACCTTAAACGTCTCGCGCAACGCGACCACTAGCTGCTCCCACTCGGCATCCGTAAGGGTACAGTCGCAATACACAGTCCGCGCTACTCCCACCGGGAAGCCAAGACAGTGCGTGTATTGCGTAGGCGCCAACGATCCGCGGCTCACCACTTTGGCGGCCCGAGCGATGTGATCGGCACGGATCCCTACTTCGGCCGCGATTTCCGTGAGTGCGGCCAGTGTCAGCCCGTCGCCTGTGGCAAGGGTTGCGCCGCGCTCAGCGTCCTGCGACGTGCTCGCCACCTCAATGATTTGGGCGACTTCGTGATCGTTGTATCTCCGTTCGTGTCGCATGCGTGACCCGGGCAGAAGCTGTCGGACGTACGGACGCGCAATTCGTCGGCCGCCAGCCACAAGACAGTTTTTAGGCTCGCTCGGTAACTTCAGCTGGGCGAGCACCCTAGGGGCCTGCCGCGAGACAACGTACGTGACCTGTGTCAGCAGACTGACCATGCCACGGCCAGCACGATCCATGCTTGAAACAGCGGATCTTCGAGACGGTACGATACGGACCCCGATCCCGTGTCCTCGCGGATGATGAGTTGCTTTTCCAATGCCGCGAGCGAGCGCTGCATCGTCGGTACGGGTGTTCGATACTTCTTGCCGGTCGCCGTCGCCAACAGGTTTCGCCCAGACTCACGAATGACCGCGAGTAATGCTTGACGCTGCGGAGCGGTGAGGCCCGTCCACATCTGCGTGTACAACGGATCAAGCCGTCGCGCTTCCGCCTCCATGACACGCGTGACAAACGCTGGGTCGACGACCGGACGTGCCTGCCCACGTCGCGGCGTGACTGTCAGCGTCGCAGTATTCCAGCACGCACTGGCCAGCGCCTGCACGTTATACGGCACCTCGGCTGCGAGGCCGAGCAGTGCGGCAATGCCATCGTCGGTGATGGTGAGTCCTGTGCGTCGAAAAGCGCGCGAAAGGAAGGTGGACAGGTCTTTGCGAGGGATTGGCCCGAGAAAATGCACGCTGCCGAGCCGATAGAATGGTCGACTCGCATCGTTCACCATGTCGGCCAAGAGTCGAGTTTTTGATCCGGCGAAGATGTACGCCACATGCGTGTGACGCTGAATCGCTGATCGGATCTGTGCTTCCGCCGTGTCTCCCCCACGTTCAATCACTTCCTGAAATTCATCGATAATAACGGCGACACGCCGCTTCGACTTGACGGCCGCCCGTTCCACGCCATCCAGCACGTCCGCAAGCAAGAGTCCTCCTTCCGCACGACTCTTCGCACCGGCGAGGGCGATGGACCACTTGCCTTCCTGCGGATCGAACGTCGCGCTCGGTCGCACGGTACTGAAGAAATCCACAACGGCTTTCCCGGCTCGCTCAATTGAGGGCGTGAGACGCTGGACGGTGTCTGCCGCGAGCCGCTCGGCGAGATCGGCTACGGTGGGAAATGCCTGCGCATCATAGCGAAACACGCAGGCGCCACCTTGTTCGGCGAGCACCGATGCGACGCGAAGAATGGACGTTTTGCCGTAACGGCGCGGACCGATCAAGAACAGCTTACCGCGACGCGCTATCGTGTCAGCGACGGCAGCGAGTTCGATCTGGCGGTCGACGAGTTCTGCGGGTCCGAGTTCTCGCCCGAATTCAAAGGGGTTCGTATGTTCAGACACGGCACATGGGGTTCACGCGGGCGGGTGGTCTAGTTGGTGGCTATGCAACATTGCATAATGTAACTATGCATAATGCAAAATAGTATAGCAACACGATTCGGCAAGATCTCGCTGTGGAGAAGCACCCCGTGGCCCAGGACGGATTTGCACCCATCACCTGCGAGGGAGACGGCCCAAATACGTCAGTATCTCCTTCGTGTAGTACGGCTCCTCAGTTCCCCAGAACACGAAATCGACACGCAGCGTGTCCCGGGCAAACCGGTACAGCTCGTCCACCGTCACTCGCGCGCGCGTTGCTGGGTTCACCTCCGCGAGATTGCCATCTTGCACGGCGACGCCACCAACAAGTCCTCGTCGGCGCGATGCGATGAGCGGATAGCTGTGCAGCCGTTGACCTCTCCGGTGCGGCAGCACGTCCGGTCCGCCCACGCCGGCACCGATGCTGTCCGCATGCGCGTACACGCCGCGCAGGTAACCCTTATCATCGCCAGGAAGCCACTCGCCGGGCATGAAGTTCGCATAGACGATGACACACGACCGAGCGAATGCGCGCTTCGCTACGCTCAACATCTCCTTGATCCCGCTCGCGTATGCCTCGTAGGTGAAGCCGGCGGGCCAACGTGATGGAATGCCCATGCCTATCGCGGTTTCCGGAATGACAATCGCTTCGATGCGTCCATCGAACTCGCGGCCCAGTACGTCGAGCAACTTGGCAAAGCGCGCACGCACCGCCGGATCCCATCGCCGCGCAACCCAGCCATCAAATCGCGCATGCGCGTCGTCGTCGCCTTCGAACTTTCGCGCATCACCGCCGTGAAAGGCCGTGTCAGTTCGCAGATACTCGGGCACGAGATGACGTTCGCTGAACGAGTTGTCCTGCAACTGCACAACAAGCCGCTTGCCTTGGGCGGCGAGATACGCGAGACGCTCACGCAACTCCGCCAGGTCGTATCGGTCACGCTCCGGCTCAAGTTCGCGCCACGTGAAGGTCAGTTGCGCACCGACGACGTTGGCGTTGGTAAGGAAGCTCGGTTCGGCGATGCGTTCGTGCGCCTCGCGAAAGAAGACATAGTTCGCCGGACGCGTGACACGCGAGGACTGCGCAGCGGAGTCAGGACGGCAAACCTGCCCGTGTGCGACGCTCGCGCTGAGCAACACGAGCATCGAGACGTATCCGCGGGAGCATCGAAACAGGAGCATGGAGAGCCGGCAGTGAGTCGTTCTCGATGAAACACCGCGCCGCGTGCCCTTCCCGATGGCACGCTGGAGACCCGGAAGTTACTCTCTTGCGAGACTGATGTTTTGCGCACCAAACCTCCCCCGTCGACGCGTACGCGGCTGTACTGATGGCGCGAGAAAAGTCGCGCCGAGTCAGAGAACCGTAAGGTGTCAGACCTCGTCCACGCAGTTGGGACTCCATGCTCACGGCGAATTGCACCAGGCGATGGTGGCTACGGCGAATTCTCAGCGCGAACGCGCTTCAAAAACACTGCCAGTGGCTCGACGTGCCACGTGGCCCGTTCGGCGTCAGTGGTCGCGGGGTCAATCGGGGGGACGACCATTTTGTTCGTCGTCGGATCCAACACAGTCTGCGTGCCGTACTTCTGCGCTTTGCCGGAGAACACCAGATAACGGTCCAACGTAACCGCCGCCAAACCCCGCGCAGACTGTCGCCCCTTGTCCACCGCCGCTCGCGCGAGGAGACTGGCGAGGAGGTAGTTGTCACGACTGATGGCGGTCAACTTCCCGTTGCAAAACGAGAGGCCGGAATGCTGCAGAATGAGTGCTGCGTTCTCGAGGGACTCTGCATCGCGGATCTCACCACTCGCGAGCAAGGCAAGAACTCGCTGCTGGCGAATCTCATCGGCGACAGGATCTGCTTCATTGGGAGGAGTGCGCGCGACCTGATCGGCTTTGGCCATGGCGCGCAATTCGTGCTCAGCAGCGCTGTGGGACGTATTGCACGCCGCGGTGCCACTCAACGCGAACGCGATGACTAATGTCGTGCGATGCAAACGGACTGCCACTGTGCCCACCCGTGACGGAAAGTGTACCGACAGTCGATAACGTGGGTTTGTATTTTAGAGCAGTTGCCCAGTTCCCCACCAGTCGATCGCGTGCGTCCTATACCTAAGGCGATCCGGCTCAGTCATGGTGACGCGGTGCAAACGCCAGACGAGACCGATCGTGTCACGACCCGATGCAGGCGTCATGCGATGAAGCTCGGCAGCGCAACTGCGCGCG